>DUNY01000484.1 GCA_012839145.1 Thermoanaerobacterales bacterium | reverse complement strand
TATCTGCGGAGACAATGGTCTGAACCTCGTCCTCACTAGGGCCGTTGACCACACAAGCTGCCGTATGGTTGCCATCCACTGTTGTTGCGGTTATGACGGCCGCACCCGGGCCAACAATCGTAACCAAGCCATTATTATCCACCGTTGCCACTCTCGTATCGCTGGAACTCCAGGTTACTCGCTTATCCGTGGCGTTATATGGAGTAATAGTGGCCTCCAAACGAAAAGCACTCCCCACCTTCAGGTTAATTTTATCTCGGTCAAGGGTAATACCAGTAGGCGGGCCGCCTAGAATCTTGGTCGGGTCAGCAGTTTTATCGGAGTTATCGACAGTGAAAGTAAAGGTTACAACATCGCTGTCCTCCTTGCCAGGGCCAATGGTAATAGCCTTAATGACTGTATCTTTTTTAATCTCAAAGGGGCTGTTCACAATATCTAAATCTTCCGGTCTTAACGGATGCCAGCGTTTGGCAATCCAATTAAACATAGGACTGTTCACCGTAGGTGTACTGCCATCTGTGGTGTAGTAAATCTTATCTGCATCTCCCAGTTTATTGAACAACTCAAGCATGGTTCCCTCGGGCACAACAGTTCCATCCGGTATGTTCGTCCTGGGGTTATCCCATTTTTCCGGGGCAGTGGTCAGCACTTCTATTTTACTAATATGTTTTAAAAATAAATTACATGTCTGCTCGGTAACAGCCCGCTGCCCAAAGATTAAATGCAGCGAATCCTTGTCATTCATATGTTCAGGATCATTGCTGCCTTCAACACTGTACATAGCAATGATAGGCTCTACCTCAAGTTTGCCCTCCGCAGAACCCGGAATGCTCCCATCGTGAGGATGATTTTCTTTTAAGCCTGGAAAATAATAACGCTTGTCTTTTAACAATTCTTTAACCGTCAGGGTGACCTCATAGCCATCCCTTGAAACAAATCTAATCAGTTGAGCCTCTTCTTTTTTGAACCCCGCTAAAGCAAGTAATTCCCTCAGCCTGACCCCTTTTGCAGTGTACCACTTCTTAGTAGGATAAGTGTTAACCGTACTGTACACATGCTGATATTGTTCCATTTTTTCAAGCTCAGCCATGGTCAACGCAACAGTATTTGCTACCCCATCACCTGTAATTTCAAGTGCAAAGTCCTCCGGTTGAGCTAAGGCGACCAAGGGAGTTAGTAGACCTAGCAAACCTGCAAGCAACAGTACACCCAAGACAATCATCATAAACCCGGAAGATTTATTTGTGCCGCTAGCGATAGGGGCGGAATGGAGGTTTTTATTTAAAGCTGCATGCATAATTGTACTTCCTCTCCTTATTGCCAATTACAAATACAAATTTTATCTGATCAATTTATGCACTAGAGCCGACATGTGATAGATTTTTTTACAAATTTTGGCCGGTCGCAGCGCGATGCCCCAACATGAAGAGTGAGACATTCAGGTTTAGGTTATTTATATACCCTCTTGCGGGCTCTGTCTTTGTATGTTCACGAATACATTATGCTCATAAATACATATCGTAGATAAAAAAGAATACTCACACATTGGCTGTGAATAATAGCACAAGGCAGTTTGGATTATTGCATCTTTTCAGCCAAAAAATGTTGTTACAAAAATTATATATTATTAAAAAATGGCTGTCAATTATCGCGTCATGTACCTGCCCTTATTGGAAGCGGTTTTACTATATGTATCGCAATAAACTGCCTTGTTTATTATGGATATTACAAGCTGCTGTTTTGAGACTCATAAGCAGGATTATTCTACTTCTCCAACCATATGAGCGATGATTTTAATAAAACTATCTTTGACCCTATTAGAGGTTTCTACTACCTCTTTATGAGAAAGCTTGGTTTTAGAAATTCCCGCTGCCATGTTTGTTATGCACGACATTCCAAAAACCTTAATATTCATCTGACGAGCCGCTATAACCTCCGGCACTGTTGACATACCGACGGCATCTGCACCTATTATTGAAAGCATTTTTATCTCTGCGGGAGTTTCATAACTGGGTCCTTTGCAAAAGGCGTATACGCCTTCTCTATAAGGAACCCCATTCTTTTCGTAAGCTTTTTTTGCCTTTTCCATAAGCTCCGGATCATAAGCATTGGTCATATCAAAAAACCTTGGACCAAATTCGGGAATCTCTTCACCAAAAGCGGGGTTTTCTCCCGGGAAATTTATATGATCTTTTATGACCATAAGGTCGCCCGGTTTAAAAGCTTTGTTTATCCCCCCGGCGGCATTTGTTACAAATATGGTTTTGATTCCTAAAAGGCCCATCACTCTTACTCCCAAAACAACTTTGGAAATGGGATACCCTTCATAAAAATGGAACCGGCCCTGCATTACTGCAACATTTTTCTCCCGTAATTGCCCAAAAATAAAGTTTCCCGCATGGCCTTTAACGGATGAAACAGGAAATCCCGGAATATCTGAATACTGTATAACAACCTGTTTTTCCACCTCATTTACAAGTTCACCTAAGCCGCTGCCTAATATTATACCTATTTCCGGGCGAAAACTTATCTTCTCCTTGATGTATTCTACAGCTTGGATTACTTCCTCTAAATATGACATAAACACACCTCCTGATGATCTTCAGTTATTTTCAGATCCCTTATAATTGATTCAAGTGGAAAATCTTCTGAGGTGAAGATAATTGTTATTCCAACAGCAGGCGGTCAAAGACCGCCCTACAAGCGATAAACCCGGCAAGGGCAGTGTGGACCACTCAGGCTGACGTGCACCCGACAGGACACCGAATTGCCGTAATCCCCTGGGTGCCCATAACCATTTAGGGAACGGTTTTGGACCGTTCCGAGCAACAGTTCTTGCTTTAGAGATATGTACCCTCATCTTCACCTGAGTAACTTTCCACAACGGAATAGTTATCTTAAATCCTTCATAACAAAGTGCTTGAAACTGGTGCCGTTTTTCAATTTTTCGCAATCCAACCAATCTGCCACCGTTTGACCTATGTCAGAAAAACTGGAAAGAGTCCCCAGGTTTGTCGCCGGTTTAATTCTATCACCATAAACCAGCACCGGTACATATTCCCTGGAGTGGTCAGTGCTTTTAGTGGTGGGATCACAGCCATGGTCGGCGGTAATCACAAGCACATCATCTTCTTTTAGCTTCGAGATTATTTCCGGAAGGCGCCGATCAAATTCTTCAAGAGCCCTAGCATACCCTACAGAATCATTCCTATGACCGTAAAGCATATCATAATCCACCAAGTTCGTAAACACCAAGCCATTTTCTAACTTTTCCATAACCTCCAAAGTTTTATTAACTCCGTCCATATTACCCTCGGTATGAAGGGTTTTGGTTATGCCTTGTCCTGCAAATATATCCCAAATCTTACCTATGCCAATCACTTCCATGCCCGCTTTAACCACATGGTCTAGCAGGGTATCATGAGGGGGCTTCAGCGAAAAATCAGCTCTGTTATAAGTCCTTACATACTCACCGGATTTTCCGATAAAAGGACGTGCTATGACCCTGGCTACCGCATGCTCTCCTTGAAGTATTTCCCGGGCAATACTGCATATACCGTAAAGTTTTTTTACAGGAATAACCTCTTCATGTGCAGCAATCTGAAACACAGAATCAGCTGAAGTATATACAATCAGTTTTTTGGTCTTCACATGTTCATCGCCCAATTCTTTTATTATCTCAGTACCTGAAGCGACTTTATTTCCAAGAACCTTTAGACCGGTTCTTTTTTCAAACTCATCCATGACTTCCGGCGGAAATCCATCCGGATATACAGGAAAAGGTCTCGCAGATACAACACCGGCCAATTCCCAGTGACCAGTTGTGGTATCTTCACCCGGGGACTTTTCCGCAGCTTTCCCGTAAGCTCCTACAGCTTGTTTGGTTGTTGGCACACCAATTATATCAGTGATATTTCCGATGCCTAATTTTTGCATATTTGGCAGTTCTAGACCTCCGACGGCTTTGGCCACATTGCCAATAGTGTTGCTTCCTTCGTCTCCATATACAGCTGCATCAGGCATTTCACCGACTCCTACGCTGTCAAGTACTATTAACATAACTCTTTGTATCATATTTATCATCCCTTTACTACAGCAGGTTTTTAAGGTTTTGATATATGAGCTACGAAAAATAAAATAGTTATTATCGGGTAATGCTAAATACCCCTACAGTTCACGAACTCCATCCTTCGTTATTTTTGCCCATATGACCTTCCTTTTTTCCACCTGTTCATAAGAAAATTCAAAAGCACTCTTTACTTCATCGGCAGCCCAGTGAAGTTTTGCTGCATCATTGGCCAAAATCTTAGCAAAAGGTTTACCCTTGCTTACTTTCTCTCCAACTTTTTTATATATCCAAACACCTACCGCCGGGTCTATAATATCATCTTTTTTCTGCCTGCCAGCTCCGATTTTCATGGCGGCAAGTCCTATACGAACAGCATCAATTTTCTTTACATAACCCTCTTCCTGTGCTGTTAATTCCAACTGATGGTTGGCCTTTGGCAGTAGTGAATAATCATCCAATACTCTTGGATTACCTCTCTGATTTGCGATGATTCCCTTGAATTGTTCCAGTGCTTTTCCCGTCTTGATACTAGCCTTTAGTTTTTTCTCAGCCTTTGTTTTATCTTTTTCAACCTTGGCCAAAAGCATCATCTGAGAAGCTAATTCCAGACAAAGTGAAAATAAATCTTCATGACCGCGGCCTTTTAGTATTTCCGCCGCTTCTATCACTTCTATGGCATTACCTATGGCAAGGCCTAGAGGCTGGTCCATATCGGTAATATATGCTACAGTCTCACGGCCGGCAAGTTCACCTATCTTTACCATCAACCGGCCTAACCTTAGTGCATCCTCATAAGTTTTCATAAACGCACCACTGCCGAATTTGACATCTAAAATGATTTTTTCGGCACCGCCGGCAATCTTTTTGCTCATAATTGAACTGGCAATCAGCGGCATAGAATCCACGGTGGCAGTCACATCTCTCAAAGCATACAGCATTTTATCGGCGGGAACCAGATTTTTCGATTGGCCTGTAATAGCGGCACCTATTGTATTAACTGCATTAATAAAGGCTTTGCCGTCAAGTTCACAACGAAATCCGGGAATGGACTCAAGTTTATCAACAGTTCCACCGGTATGCCCAAGGCCTCTCCCTGACATCTTGGCTATCTTTACACCTACCGAAGATGCCAAAGGTAAAAGCACCAAGGTAGTGGTATCGGCAATTCCTCCCGTAGAATGTTTATCTACTTTTATGCCGTCTATGGGAGATAAGTCCACCATCTCTCCGGAATGAGCCATAGCCATAGTTAGATCGGCGGTCTCACCTTCGTCCATACCTTTGAAATATATGGCCATGAGCAAAGCCGATACCTGATAATCCGGAATATCTCCCTTTACATAACCGTCAATTATGAATTGTATCTCATCTTTTGAAAGCTTTAACCCACGCTTCTCTTTCTCTATAATATCCGGAACAAAAAACATAATACCACCTGCCTTTTTAGTGTAGAACGGTCAAAAACCGTTCCCTACATAGTCTTGCACTATGCAGGAGATTGCGGCAATTCGACATCCTACCGAGTGCCCGTCAGCGTGCGTCCTACACGCTGCTCCTGCTGTGTTTGCCCCTTGCAGGGGCGGTCTTTGACAGCCCGCTATTAAAACAATAACGATCTTGCTGAAAAGGAATCCTTTACCGCCATCTTCACCTCAGAGGTTTTTTCTACACTTATACCATGGCTAAAAAGAGCATTCCTTAAAATAATCAAGTCTGACTTAGCTACAATTTAAATCCATAAGGCAGCAGCTCCTCAACCGTCATTTTTTTAACTTTGGAGCCGTCCTTATTTGTAAGATATACTGTAGCTTCCGGTGCCAGCTCAGAAATAACCTGTCGACATGCTCCACAGGGAGATACCGGTTCATTCACATTAGCTGCCACCGCTAAAGCTATGATATCCCTTTTCCCCTCCGAGTAGGCCTTAAAAAGGCTCACTCGTTCAGCACATACTGTAAGACCATAGGAAGCATTTTCAATATTGCTGCCGGTAATTTCTTCTCCGTCTGTAGTAACGGCACAAGCTCCCACCGGGAACCCGGAATAAGGTACATAAGCATTTTCCATGGCTGACAAAGCCTTTTTGATAAGTTTTTTTTCATCTATTTCCGGCATAAATAGATACACCACCTTCTCAAATCATTAATTTTATATCAACACTTTGGTAGTTTAGCAATACCGGAGAACGTATCTTTTAAAGCCCGTGAGTTTTGTATTTCATACTTACTGAGCAGAATTGAGCTTAAAGCTTTAGGCTTTTGCAGAAATCGAGGTTTAGAACCTTCGAAAGAAACCTAATACGAACGGTATTGCTAAGCTACCCATACAACGTTAAATCCGCTTTCTTACAATATAAAACCGGAACTTTTCAGGAGAAAAATAATTTGACGAATAGAAAATAGGATTGTCTTTATCATCATAATGAAGTTGTTCTAAAAGCAAAACTACATTTGATTTGGATTTTATCTCAAGTTTTTTATATACATCGGCCACTCGAGCTTTTACGGGTATTACATCTGATACAGCATATGATATATATATACCCAAGTCCTTATGGAGGTAATCAAAAAGAGATTCCCCCTTAAATTCAAAATTCCTGTGTACATATTTTACCGGAATCCTATCGATACAGAACAATACCGGCTCGCCATCGGCAGTCCTTACCCGTTCGATGCGGTATATCTCTTCATCCGGTGGAAGATTCAATATGGATGCCTCCCGTTCTCCCGGCTGAATCCTAGATACCGTTGCATCTTTTGTGCCGGGTTTCATCCCCTGTTTCTCTATAAGCCTTGTTATACTTATAAGCTCTTCCATGCCACTTTTTATAACAGGAGATTTGGCCACAAAGGTCCCAATACCGTGGTATCGATTAATTACACCTTCATCTTCCAATATCCTGTAACCTTCTCTAAGTGTTGCCCGACTGACATCCAACTGTTTGGCCATTATAATTTCCGAAGGCATTTTTTTCCCCTCTGAAAGTTCACCCTTTTGTATCATATCTTTTATTTTTTTTACAACAAATTCATATCTGGGAGCAAAAGCCATACTCGCACTCCTTTTTATAAAACAAAATATTAAATTATTCCTGTATAATCCATGAATTCCCTAAATAAATTTCCTACTCGACCGGGCACAACGATCTGATGATTACCAAGAGGGTTATTCAATAAAAAGTCCACATCATCGTCCAGTTCAACTTCTATTTGTGTTCTGCACCGATTCTCGTCCTCAGTATTTCTTATTATTGACCCTTCGTATGTATAAAACTTATTTAAAGCCTCACCACCGATTTTGACCATGGTTACAGGCTCTTGGGAAAACTTCCCCGCTACTGCCACGCCAATGCCTGACTCAAAATGAGTATTTAGCGAGTATTCTTCCACAATACATGTGGGAACGGTGCAGTGAGCCAGTGTTACGGTATTTTTATTTTTATCTATCTTAGACGGATTAGCCATAAAAGAAGACTTGCCTGTCAGGATATACGCTAAAAACATGGTAAATAATGCAGGCATATCACCTTCACATCCGGCAATTATTCCCTCATCATTTAGTCGGGATAATGATAAACATCCTGTGTTTGAAAGAGGAGTTAAAAGGTCAAAACATTTCAGGGTTAAAGCTGTTATTTTTTTACCTTTTACCAGTTTCTTAAGGCTGCGATAAATTCTATCAGCTTCTTGAATATCTGTTTTAGAAACATTGGTTTTTGCTGCAGCTTCTTCAAAATAACCATCATAACCTATTGGTTCAGTTTGTTCAATGGAGCCTAACAACTCCTCCATGGATACATAGATAAAAGCTGTGCCCCATAAATCATGAGCCTTACGAAAGTCTACATTACTGGCAATAAGCCAGTCAGATTGATCGCCAATAGTAGCTATCCTGGCATTTTTGATTCTGTTTGCTGCCTCCTTAAATAAACGGATTTTTTCGATTTGCTGTCTGATTTCATCATAACCGCCATGCAGGATATAAACTTTTTCACCTTGCTGGCGTATATAAGCCATGATCTCAAGGGCTGCCGGAAGGGAATTGTTTATTTGTTCAGCTAAAATGATGATGGGTTTTTTTAGCCAGGGATATATCTCTTTAAAGTTTCCCTCAATACCACCGGTCATCACCCATACTATTGTTAGGTCGTCCGTTTCCCTGGGCAGTGAATAATTCACGTTAAATTTTTCGTCAAAAAATTCCAAGGTAGGTCTTAAGCTGTTTAAAACCCTTTCTTCCCCATGAAGTGGTGACATAAGTTTTATAACATTAATATTCATATAAAAAACCTCCTTGATTATCTAGCCCCTTCTATCATAGGGCACACCACTGGCTGCCGGAGGAGTAGATTTCTTCACG
>DUNY01000245.1 GCA_012839145.1 Thermoanaerobacterales bacterium | reverse complement strand
CTTTTCCCGGCAAGCCACTTCACTGATTCTGATTATCAATGAACTTGTGCACAATGCTCTTGAGCATGCTTTTGTCAGAAGAGACCGCGGAATCATCAATATAGAGGTAAAACAGGAAGATAATGAAATACTTTTATTAGTTGCAGACAACGGTATAGGATTTAATGAGGAAGATCTTAATAAATCCAACAGTTTGGGGCTGAATATCATTAGAACCCTAGTGGAAGAAGACCTAAAGGGAATAATACACATCGTTGGCCATCGTGGGACCAAAGTGGAAGTTAAATTTCCCTTCTTTCTGGTAGAGGAGGTGTTCTATGCGGATTATGGTGGTGGATGATGAGCCCATTATAAGAATGGACTTGATAGAAATCCTACTTGAAAACAATTGTACTGTGGTAGCCGAAGCTTCGGACGGCGAAACGGCGGTGAATCTGGCCCGCTCCATTGTGCCTGATGTAGCCCTTATGGATATCAAGATGCCCGGCAATATTGACGGTATGGAAGCGGCAAAAATCCTAATTGAAGAGGAAATTTGCCCAGTGGTGCTTTTAACCGCTTATAATCAAAAAGAACTCATTGAAGAATCAACTACCATAGGTGTCTACGGGTATCTTGTGAAACCCATAAAGGAAAGTGAAGTCTACCCTGCATTAAAAGTTGCCGTAGCAAAATGGTTAGGCATGCAGAAACTGAAGGTGGAAAATGCCGACCTAAAGGATAAACTGGAAAAAAGAAAAGTCATCGACATAGCCAAGGGAATCCTTATGGATAAATATGAAATGAAAGAAAGGGAAGCTTATCGCAGAATCCAAAGGCTGAGTATGGAAAAACGTTTGGATATGATTGAAATTGCCAAAAGCATTATATTGAGCAATGAATTTGCAAGCTTATAACACCAGAAAGACAACGGAGTCTTTCTTCGGGCAAAGAAGCCCTGCCGTGTGTATGATTTTACTCATATACATGAGCAGGGCTTCTTGTATACTTAACAGCGCTTCCCGATTTTTAGGCCGAATTTCCTTTACGAAGAAAGAGAAGGTGAAATATATGAGCAAAATCGAGGAAATTTTCAGTGTGGGAATTGACATTGGTACCACCACCACATCTGTGGTTGTAAGTAAATTAAAAATAAAAAATGTAGCGTCGGGCTTTGTAGTGCCTAAAATCGAGATCATAGACAAGACAGTTATCTATCGGAGTGATGTATATTTTACGCCGTTGATTGACGATACTGCCATTGATTACAGTGGTATTGAAAAAATAGTGAGGGATGAGTATAAAACAGCACAAGTTAATATGGATGAAATTAAAACCGGGGCTGTTATAATCACCGGCGATACGGCCCGAAAGGAAAATGCCGAGAGTGTTTTGAAGGCTATTTCCCGCATGGCGGGTTCCTTTGTGGTGGCTACGGCGGGACCCCATCTTGAAGCATATATTGCAGGTTTAGGTTCCGGCGCGGCAGCCTATTCAGCCCAAAAACACACTATAGTGGCCAATGCCGATGTGGGAGGCGGCACCACCAACATCTCCGTTTTTAATGACGGCAAGCTCATTGCTACACTGTGTGCCGATATAGGGGGAAGACTGATTCGATTTAAGCCGTGGACTGATCGCGTGCAAGGTTTTATTCGGGGTGGAGAAGTAACAGCCAGCCATATGGGCATTTCCCTTAATAAAAGTAAAACTCTTTTGCTCCCGGAAATTAGCAAAATTGGGAACATATTGGCGGAAAGCTTAGTTTCAATTTTAAGAGGAAAACCTAATGACCTGGCAAAAAAACTAACCTTGGGTGAATTAGTAGAAAATATTAAACCGAAATATGTGATGTTTTCCGGGGGAGTAGGGCGGCTTGTTTACGAAGAAGACGAAGTGGATGATATAAAGACCGTTACACGTTTCGGGGACTTGGGACCGGCCCTGGCCTTAGGATTAAAAAAGGCCATCAATGACGAGCCAATTAAATTGTTAAAACCCGATGAAACCATATACGCAACGGTCATCGGTGCCGGGGTACATACAACGGAACTCAGCGGTTCCACCATATATGTTTCAGACCCGGAAGTACTGCCTTTCAGGGATCTGCCTGCAATTTATCTGACAGAAACTGAGGATTTAACCCATGTAACCTCGGAAATAGTGGCAAAATCAGAAAAGTTTTCCGGTCAGGATACCCGAATTCTGCCGGCGATTGTGGTGCCTAAAACCTTCGGCAATTCTTTTAACAAGATAAAGGGTCTTGCTCACGCCATTGCAGCAGCAGCGAGAAAAGTCACTCAAAAAGGTCCCTTGGTAATCATTTGTGAGGATGATATAGGGAAAGCCTTCGGCAATCTTCTTAAAAATGCCCTAAACAAGCCCAGACCTGTTATTTCCATAGATCAACTTACCATGAAGGAGGGAGATTATATTGACATAGGCAGACCGCTTTATGACGGCGGAGTAGTTCCTGTGGTAATTAAGACATTGGTATTTTCCAACAGTTAAAAAGGGGGTAGGTGAAATGATTCTCAAAACCCGTGTAAGAGGAAATGTTTACAAATTTAAAGATGTAAAAGAAGTACTGGCAAAAGCCAATGATGAAAGATCCGGCGATGTTTTGGCCGGAGTGGCAGCCCGGTCCGACGAGGAAAGAGTTGCGGCAAAACAGGTGCTGGCCAATATGTGTCTGGAAGATCTAAGAAATAATCCGGTGGTTCCTTATGAGGAAGATGAAGTTACCAGAGTAATTCAAGATCAGGTGAATGAGTCGGCATATAAAAAAATAAAAAGCTGGACTGTAGCTGAGTTAAAAGAATATATCTTTGCCAATGAGACCACATTGGATGATATTGACTGGGTAAGCCAAGGTCTGACCAGTGAAATGGTTGCAGGTGTGGCAAAGCTCTGCTCAAATATGGACCTGGTTGCAGGTGCCGCCAAAATTAGGAGAGTAGCTCATGCCAACACCACAGTGGGATTGCCCGGAACATTGGCCGCCAGACTACAGCCCAACCATCCCACCGATGATATCGACGCCATTATAGCGGAGACTTATGAAGGTCTCAGCTATGGTGTGGGAGATGCAGTTCTAGGTATTAACCCGGTCATTGATGATCCGGAAAATGTAGGAAAGCTCTTAAACACACTTTACGACATTATTGTCAAATGGGATATTCCAACACAGCATTCAGTTCTAGCCCATGTTACCACCCAGGTCAAATGCATAAGACAGGGAATTCCGGTAGGTGTGGTTTTCCAAAGCTTGGCCGGCAGCCAGAAGGGTAATGAGGCCTTTGGGATTTCTGTGGAAATTTTGGATGAGGCTTATGACTTGATAAAAAAGCACAGCACCTGTCGTGGACCCAACTACTTCTACTTTGAAACAGGCCAGGGTGCCGAACTTTCCTCAGATGCCCATCACGGTGCTGACCAAGTTACTATGGAAGCCCGGTGCTATGGCTTGGCCAAGAGGTATAAACCGCTTCTGGTTAATACTGTTGTTGGTTTTATCGGACCTGAGTATTTATATGACAGCAAACAGGTCATTAGAGCCGGACTGGAAGACCATTTTATGGGCAAATTGACGGGGATTTCCATGGGTGTTGATGTATGCTACACCAACCATATGAAAGCTGATCAGGATGATATCGAAAACCTTGCAGTACTTTTGGCTGTTGCCGGCACCAATTATTTCATTGGCGTTCCTATGGGTGACG
>DUNY01000083.1 GCA_012839145.1 Thermoanaerobacterales bacterium | reverse complement strand
ATTGAGGTTTATTCCTCAAATTCCTTAGGTGCAAGCATTTCCTCTTTTATATAAATTTCAAATTCAATATTCTCTAAAATCTCGGCAATCACTGTTTCTTTTGTTACAAACCTAACCACTGCATAAGAAACCGTCTCAAAAGTGTCGTATAACCTTCCGGCACTCCAACATCCCAACGGGACGGTATGGGCACTGTTGGCCACATATCCAACCTGACCAATGGGGTCCAGCAATGTCATAATTGCTTCCCCGTCATAATCGTTTTCATAATCCTTTATCAGCCGTAAAACTTGTCCAGGCTTGAAAACTTTTGCTCCAAAATAACTATTTAACCCCACTACTGCAACATAAATAGATTTCATGTGATTATCCCTCCAAAGCAACATATCAACCATCACCTGCTGAAAACCGGTGGATTGGATTAATAAAAATGACAATAAATCTATGCTAGGGAAATGGCTACATCACTTCCCATCTTAACTAAGACAAACTCATCAGTAGATGCAAAATCCTCCATGTTATATTGAATCTCAAATGGAAAGGCTGTTTTGACATTGTTAGCTTCAATAAAACCTATATAATCTCTGTTATTCGTTAATATATAAGCTTTCAAAAAAAGTAGCTTTAGTGAAGCATTCTCTATTTTGATTGGCGGTTTTTTGTTGTATCTACCGTTTCCTTTTCGCTCTATAACTTCCCAATCTACCATGGAACTTATATTTTTATGCACCGCATATTTTACGGTGCTACGCTCTCCCCAGATTTCATAAATACGTTTCTGCACCAAGGACAAAGTAAAATCGTCTTGAAAATCAGTAATAGTCCCCACAGCTTTGGCTATATCACGAAAAATAGGATAAACTGCCGACATCATAATCCAATGAAGCAATAATCGCTCTTGACCATAGACTTTATTTGATAACTTGAGTGCCTCACTCTGTATCCCCTCATATTCCTCAGGGATATTTATCCATATGCCCATTAGTTTATCTCTAGCTTTTCGTCGGGTAATATCTCCAGGTATTTCTTGTTTCAAATACTGTTCTAGAGTTTTTCGAATTTTAGATACATCACTTTCAGTATTCATTATTTCCAGGGTCTTATCAAGCCACTGGCCCTTTAAAAATCTGTCAAGTCCAACTGTTCGCATGGTTTATTCTTCCTTTCTTATATGAACAAAGGGCACGATCACTTCTTCAATGGAAATGCCACCATGAGTGAGATTTTTTTCCCGAGCTTTACCGTAAGCATAGTTCCCATCACTGATAATATAATTATACTCTTCAGGGAGACCGTATCCCGCCCATTTATATGCTTTATAGCCTTTTAAGGCTGTCTTATAATTTTTTCCCCGCTCATAAATCCGCACTCGACCGGCAGCCCTATCAACGGCCAAACCTTCTCGAAGGCTGCCTTGTCCAATACTGCCGATATGACCGTGGTCAGATGTAATGTAAATATCAAAACCCCGGTCCAAAAGGCACTGCAAAAATCTTTTTAAACCCCCTTCTCTCATCCACAGTCGTAGATTTTGATGCAGGCCTGCTCGAAGCATTTGCTGACCGTGTACCATATCGTCTATCATGTTCACTACAAAACCTAATACTTTTGCCTTAGGGTTCTCAATAATATCTTTTAATCCTTCCTCGCTAAAATGCTTTATATTTCTCATATAGTAAATTGTATCAGGTCTCACGCCCTGCTCAAGCCAGAACTTTTTCCAATGCCGTTCATCTTCACCGGTGCTGAATATGGTTTTGCCGAAATACCTAGGGATTTGGCCGGAAAAAATCGCTTGACGGGATATGGAAGTAATGGTAGGAATCCATGCAAAGCATAGTTTTTCTTCAAAGTGATAACTTGAGTTTTGATTTAAATATGTACTAATGACAAACCAGTCATCAAGTGCCATGCCGTCAACTACAATCAATGCTACCTTTTGCCGAAAATCCCTTCCCATTCGGTGACTTATGTACCAAGGTATATGGTGAACCATTACAGGAGAACGGGCATAAGACAGGGATGGAAGTAAATTATAATTATTAAAAAGCCAAGCTCGAAACTCATCATTGAGAACCTTAGATGTTGACATGAAGGCTTTTTCATCCAGTCGCCCACGAATTCTTTCATCATTGTAAGTAATTAATATATTGGCCCAATCCTTTGCCACACGCCACCAGTCTTTATAAGATGTGACATCATTTATTGTATCATAAAGCCGATTCATTAAATTATCATAACTTGTTTTAAGCTGCCCCAGTTCATCTGCCGAAACCCCCCGGCGGACCCAAGAAGGTATATTGTTAATTTCAATGCACTGAACTGGAGTGAGATACCCTTCATCAAAAAGGCTGCCCAAATATATTTTAATGTCTTTATGAGAAAAGTCCACTGAACTTTTTTTAGGTAATGTTTTTGTAAAACTCCCTACAAAAAGCTCCCAATGCTGCTGTAGGTATCTGAAAAAAGAGTCCGCTCCTCCCAGCAGCTTTTCCATGGGATATTCCTGTAAAAGCTTCTTGCTCTTTATTAAATCAGTGAAATAATCACAAACCATCTTGGGCAATGAATCATTCTCATAATAAAAATCAATTAGTATTTTGATTAAATCTGTAAACTCTCTAATTGTTTCGGGGTATATGCTGAAAAGATTTTTTAAAATAAAGTCCAGAGTTTCCCGCTCGCCAAGATTTTTGCCCCAACCATTCCATACCTGGTAAAGTCTGTTATAAAGTTCGCTATCCAACTCTTTTAATATACTATAGGAAAGCCCCGGAAACAATTCTTTAAGGGAAAGAGTAACATTGTAAAAACTGCTTTCAATATCATAAGGTATATAGTGATAGCCTGTCACCTTCAACATAAGCTTTGCCTTACAGTCTAGAGGTTTATCACGAAAATTCCTCTCGAAAAAATACCTAAAGGTAACTGAATCATCGTAATTTACCAATTGAAATCCCAGTGCATCTATAGAGCTTAAAATATCCTCGGAAGATGTAATATCATCGGGGTCATATAATAATATGTAAGGTATGGGGCTTTGCTCGATTCGCTTAAGCACCGCCGACTTCATATTAATTCCCCCTAATCCCCTAGTCTTGT
>DUNY01000165.1 GCA_012839145.1 Thermoanaerobacterales bacterium | reverse complement strand
TTCAGCGCCGTTTGCGATGTAGTAATCAATACCACCCTGCTTAAGTTTTGCATAGGTGGGAAATCCTGCACCTCCCGCCCCCACTACACCCATTTCTCTCAGTTTTTCCCTTTCTTCCAAGTCCACCATCTCCTAGCTGCTCAAATCTACGTCCAGGTTTTCTTTTAGATAATTCTAAATCCGTCTACCAAGGTGCATCGCCGCTGCCGGGTAAATGTCCTGGCAGAAGTCAAACCTTCACCGGTAGGTCCTGCAATTGTAAAGGTGGTAAATCCTTCCCCTCCCATACCTATACCGGCATATGAAGGGCCATTTTTCACAAAAACCGTAGTTTCAATTGCCCTCGCATATTTAGTCATGTTATCAACATTCTTAGAATGCATTACTGCTGTATGGCGATTGCCCTGTTCACATTTTACCGCCAAATCAATGGCTGCATCCACATCGGGAACGGTTACCACCGGCAGAACCGGCATCAACTGTTCAATATAAACCAAAGGATGTTCTTTATTTGTGGGCATTACCAGTAATCTAACATCAGACATAGGCATTACTTTAATCTGACTTAATATATAACTTGCATCCTTGCCGACAAAGTCCTTATTCATTCCACCGTCCACGATGATTTTTTCGGTGATTGCTTCGGCTTCCCCATCATTTAGAATATATATATTTTCATTTTTCAGGCAATCCATAAGTTTTTGGGCTGCCTGCTCTACTACAATTACCACTTTTTCCGATATGCAGGGAAGATTGTTATCGAAGCTTGCACCCAGCACTATATCATGAGCGGCTTTTGCTATATCGGCAGTCTCATCCACCACCGCCGGTGGATTCCCCGCACCTGCGCCTATGGCTTTTTTGCCTGATGAAAGAGCAGCTTTGACTACCCCCGGCCCTCCCGTTGCCGCTATCATTCTGGTATTAGGATGCTGCATCATTTGTTGACTGGTCTCTATAGTAGGATTTTTTACTGTACACACCAGATGTTTAGGTCCGCCGGCTTTAGCTATGGCATCGTTTATGAGTTTGATTGCCTCTATACTGACCTGAACAGCTCTTGGATGGGGATTTACCACTACCGTATTGCCTCCTGCAATCATGCCTATGCCGTTGTTTATAATGGTTGCAACCGGGTTTGTTACAGGGGTTATTGATGCTATGACACCGAAGGGGCCCCTTTCTACAAGGGTCAATCCATGGTCACCGGATTTTGCCCAAGGAATCAAATCTTCAGTGCCCGGAGTTTTCTTGACTGCCAGGATTATTTTTGCTATTTTATCGTCCACTCTTCCCATCCCCGATTCTTCCACACAAAGGGCAGCTAGGTGATTTGCATTGTTAATGCATGTTTCTCGAATGGTAGAAATGATGATTTCCCGTTTTTCCATATCTAGTAAATTTAGCCTCTTCTGAGCGTCCTTTGCGGCACTTACTGCTTCGTCCACTGTATCAAATATACCCAGTTCCCCTTCATTATGACCTTTATCTTTTGACAACTCATCCATTACTTTATTTTTTATGAGAGAAATAAGTTCTTCCTGAATCATGGTTTCACTGTTCAACTCCCTTCGGTTATGATTTTTAAACCGGCTTTGGCAACTTTTTCATCTTCTTGTACGGTTCCTCCGCTGACTCCGATAGCACCTATAACATCATTGCCATAAAAAACTGGAACACCTCCGCCGAAAGTCACATACCTTCCGTCATTTAAGGTGTTCACTCCAAAAAGCTCCCCTTCCGGTCTTGCCAAGGTGTCAAGAGCCGATGTGGGCAATCTAAAGGCAACACTGGTATAGGCTTTATTAATCGATATTTCTACACTTGCAAGGAGAGCCCCGTCCATTCTGTGCAGGGCTATTAAATGACCACCTTTGTCCACAACGGAAATGACCATAGGCACCCCTATTTCCATGGCTCTTTGCTCCGCAGCTTGTATAACGGCTTTGGCTGCATCCAAGGTCATACTATGAGGGCCCCTGCCCATTCCCGTATCAATCTTTATTTTTTCCATGGCTTGTTTTACGGTCTCCTCTTCCTCTTGGTATTTTGCCAAAGCAAAAAGCAAATCAGACAATCGATTTAAATACACCAAGATTTCACTTCGAACCGGTGTTTCCAAGTCTAATTTTACCGCTTGTCTTTCCGCCCTTCGGGCAACAGTTCTTGCCAAATGAATGGAAGCTGATGAATTATAGGGTCCCGGCACAATAAAGTCATTCTTCAGGCTGGTTTTTGCCATTATCTCGTCAATCCTTTTTTCCAGCCAATCTATATGTTCCTGGGTAATCTTATTTTTCAATATATCAGGTTTAGGGGCAGCCAGCTCAGAAGCAAGCAAAAACAGTTCTTCTTCAACTTTCTTTAAAATGTCTGATATGTATTCCCTGGAATTGAAAGACCTTGCCAGTGCAATGGCGGCTACAAGTTCATCTGCGGTCCCATAAGCCTGAATCCTTATATCACTTTTGTACACTCTTGTCCCGTCTAAAAGGCCGGTCTTGCCAAAATCTCCTGTTTTGGTATATATGCCCAACTTCAATACCCCCCGCTCATTTCTATATCATCAACTATTCCAATCACCGCTGCATCAACGGGGGCTTTATCATTTGCCATTATACGGCTGGCAGTGGTTCCCACCACCATCAAAACCAACTCTCCCACACCTGCTCCTACGGAGTCAACGGCCACGATAACCTCGTCATTTTCTTTTGTATCATCTATTCCCTTCCGTAAAGGCTGAACTATCAGAAGTTTGGACCCCACCAAAGTCTCATCTTTTTTTGTTGCCACCACTGTCCCAACTACTTTTGCCAAAAGCATTTTTATCCCCCTACTCCCTTATGATTTTTAGATTGAAGTCCCGTATGACATCCTGTGCAAGGGGTGTTATCAGGACACTACGCGGAATACATATTTCGTGTTCTCCGTCTAAATAAGCTGCAATGTCCTTTCGGGTAACGGGGTTTTTATCAATTCTGACCACGGAAGTTTTGCCAGGAATCTTTGCCACGTTATTAGCAGTTTTATCACCAAAGATTACACTTTCCACCATATCACCCAGTTCATCTGCGGCACACAAGTGAACACCATAAGCCTCCAGTATGGAAAGGTTCTTGCTGAAAGCACCTTTAAGATTTGCATTTGCCCACCTAAAACCTAATTTACTCCACCCAAGACTTTCCACATCCGCCGCATCTTTTGCGGCAACAACGGGAATCCCCAGCATAAGAGCATCTACCATTAATTCTGCCGCATACCCGTCAAAGATTAAGTTTGCCCCTTTAGATGCAGTATTTCTGGAAAGCACGGGAAAGATTACTCCAGTGTAATCTTTTATACTTTCTATTCTTTCACTGCCTTCAATAAAGATTTTATGGGCTTTTAGCCTATCCATTGTGGATTTCGTATTATGGATTCTTGATCCTGCAGCAGAAAACATCACATCAATACTAACCTTTTTAAGGGCTAAGGTTTTTTCCAGCTGCTTTAAGGCAGCTTCCGCTCCAATGGTTCCCCCGGTCATTATGACCAGCAGCCTGCCTTTCAAAATCCTAATTACCGCTTCTTCCACTAAAACTCTCAATCTTTCCTCCAGTTGGACTCTGTTCATTTAAATCCCCCTCTTCTGCATGAAAGTGCTATTCCTAGGGGTGTAACCAGGATGCAGTGTTCAGGAACATAAACCGGAATACCGGTTATTTGTTCCACTACATCTTTCAAACCCTCAAAACTGCTTGTCCCGCCCACCAAACAGATTTTTTCAACACCATGTCCCATTATGTGTTCATGAATTATAGTGGCCACTTTTTCCATTACAGGCTTTACTATAGGCAGGAGTCTTCTATGGTTGACAGCATTAAGCTTCATTTCTTCAGCTTCATCAATATCTATACCGTAATTGCCGGCAATCACTAAAGTAAAGTGCACTCCTCCGGTAGGTTCATCAGCAGTATAGATAACCTGGCCGGATTTTACTATAGATATGCCTGTAGTTCCGCCGCCTATATCCACTATGACTTGATCTTCCATACCTAGCACCTTTGTAGCTGCCACAGGTTCTTCAAATACATCTGATACCTGAAGACCTGCTGATTCCACCACATACCTGACCGCCCGAAAATCCCCTTCCCTTGTGCCCGGCGGCACTGCACAAGCCCCGTATTCTAAATCTGCCCCAAGGTCCTGCCGAAGTTCCTGAAGCATACTTTCAACGATATTCCTTGCTTCAACGAAATTAACCACTATACCGTCTCTCACAACTTCAGCTCTTTTTATTCTTCCGGCTACAGGGTTGTCGTCACCGTCAACCACCGCCGTTACGACATTTGCAGTGCCTAAATCCACTCCCACCCGATAATTTCCTGAGCCGGAATGAATACTTCCATTTATACAGTCCCAAAAAGTTTTACATAGTTCTTCACCAAACTTCGTATCATTTAGGGACAAGGGTTTCTTCCTCCTTAATTCATAAGAAATACTTTGTCTCCACTTTTTATCCCTGACGCATTGGCCTCATCGGTATCTACGTGCATTTCCGAGACAAAATCCGGAGATACCCTAACAAGAACTTTATCGAAAACGACCCTACGCTTGCCGCAAGTAGCAACCTTGACATGCTGATTGTTGCTTAGATCCCACTCCTTGGCTAAATCCTCAGGCATGTGTATATGCCTGAGTGCACATATTACTCCATCTTCCAATCGAACCGCCCCCATAGGACCGGCCAATATGCACCCAGGCGTATCCTTATGATTTCCCGATTCTCTAACGGGGGCATCAATTCCCAGGGTATATCCGTCCGTCTTGGAAATCTCCACTTGGGTTTTATCCCTCAGCGGTCCCAGCACCCTTACATTTTGTATAACTCCCTTAGGCCCAATAACCATAACCGTTTCTTTGGCAGCAAATTCTCCCGGCTGCATTAGCTCGCGGATAGGGGTTATGGTATGGTTTTTTCCGAAAAGTATTTCAACATGTTCTTTTGATAAGTGAACATGTCTTGCTGAAATATTCACTGTAATTTCATAACCGGATTCCTTACAGTTTTCTAGCTGTGTTATTACACATCGAACAATTTTGTCTACCAGTTCTTTTTGTTTTTCACCATACACTCACTTCACCTCAAATTTCTCCTTCTCCGTAGTGAATGCAGTTTATTCGAGGTTCACCTTTTTTTCTGGGGCATTGGGGGTCTTTACATAAGTTGCATGTATGTTCTTGTTCATTTGGCACTTCTTTTTCTATAGACTGCTGTTCTTCCTGTATTTCATCATTCTGCAATTTGTCTTCTGACTTATTATTATCCTCTGGCTTTTGTTCTTCATCATCGGTTTTTTGCCTCTTACATTTGTCAGCCAAAGAATTTTCCGACTTCATAAGCACATCTATGTCATTATGGGGTCTTGGGATAACATGAACTGACACTACCTTTCCCACTTTCAAGGCCGATGCATTTGCCGCACTCATGGCTGCCTTTACACTGCCTACATCTCCCACTACTTTAACAGTGGTAAGACCGCTTCCCCGCGCCAACTCATAGCCTACCAGCTCCACATTGGCTGCCTTTACAGCAGTATCAGCCGCTTCCATAGCACATGTTAAACCATAGGTTTCAATAATCCCCAGAGCTTTTTTGCCTTTCACACTCTCCCTCCTCAAAACCACTTAAGTGGCATGTTTTTAGCCAGCCGGGCGGCATTACTCCCCAAAACTCTGTAGTTTTCCATGGTGTCGGCGCCGGCTAACACCTTCATAATAGGATTGCCCATGGGCATGCGCCGATGCTGTAATAGACATGTTCCGTCAGACAAAAGGCCAATACCTATTCCCAATCGGGAATCTTGGGCTGCCTGTTTGGCTAAATACTGAGCATTTCCCTTGATTTGTTTTTCCTCCCAAGGCACTCCCTCTTCTTCCAAACCTTCCTTTACCTTTTTTATGGGAATTTGAATCATATGGTAATCATCATAATATATAAAAATTGTGGGTCTTATTTGATCATAGCTTCTCATGGCATACCTCACTCACTTAGCACAAGACCAGTTGCCACTGCATTTCTGGGGCCTTCTTTCCCTCTGATATTGCCGCGCCCTGCTACAACTCCATAATTTGCCAGGGCATCGGATATCATTTCAGGTATTTCGAAATCCAAGGCGGACCCTCCTAATAGGACCACAAAATCCAAAAGCCTTATATTTCCTGCCGGAGCAACTTGTTCTAAGGCCCTTAGGGCATTTGTTACAAAAACCTTTTCTTTGGTTTCCCTTCTTACCGTTCTTATCCTTTCCAGTTTCATGTCTCCCGGTAGTGGAATCATCCCATCATCTTTTAGAAGGATAACTCTTGCATATATCTTGGGATCTAAGGGGCTGTCAAAAAACTTTACCGTATGGTCTTCCAATCTTATGGAAAACAGACTTTCAACCTTTGCCAAGGGATTGCATTTAATGTCTTCCAGCAGCATTTTGTCCGTTATACCAAGCTCTGCTCCCATGAGCATATTCACCATATCTCCGGCACCGGCCATATGAACGGTCTTTATTTTACCATCATCCGTCAAAAATGCTGCGTCAACGGATCCGCCGCCCAAATCCAAAACCGCCAAAGGCTTTGCAGTGCCGGGTGTTGTCAAAGCACCGTTGATGGCCATATTAGCCTCAACTCCTGCTATATGAACCGGAACCGACAGCTCTTCTTTAACTTTTTTCGCCACTTTTTCCATAGGCAGTCGAGAGCTTTTCACCATTGCAGCCAGACCAACCGCATCTTCCGCAAAAAATTCATTGGCAAGACCGCCTTTGACTTTTTGCTGGACCAATGTATCAACGGCCAGTATATCTTGAATCTTTATGGCCTCAGGCTTCTGCCCCGTCAATTCTGCCATGGTACTGCGAATCTTAGCAAGTAAACCTCCCACATTGGTGCCGGAAGTTCCTTGGGCATCCTGCAAAGGATATATGCGCTGGAGCTCTTCCATTACCTCTTTCGCACCTTCATCCAAATCCACTGAGGTCCTGCCCTTTTCCCCATAAAGAACCATACTTCCCGCAGGTATCCTTCTTTCTTGCACATCCCCTGCCGGAGTCCTTATTACCACTGCAGACCGGTTGCCAATCAGTGCCCTTGCCACGGGAACTATATTCTTAGTTTCCTCCGGAGAAAGCTCAAAAACTGTGGCAATACCGTAAGGGTTTGAAAGAGTTTTTATGGTATAGCCTTGTTCTGCCACTTCCACCGCTGCCGGCATACCAATGGGTACCTTATCGATATAGGCTACCTCGTCTACAATGGGAATCTTCTTTTTCAATCGATTAGATATAAGTACTCCGTCATCCTTTTGAACCACGGCCCCCTCAACTCGGACCCCACTGCTCACAGCTTTATTTATAATGATTGCCGCATCTTCAAAGTCCACATTTCTAGGCACAATTGCTATTACCTTTTCACCGGATTTGACTTTATCCAGGTGGAAAATGAGGGTAGTTTTGCCTACCCCCAATCCTCTCCCTCCCGGTGTAGATGGATTATGTCCAATCATTGTAGATTCTGTTATGATGGTTTCCGTTATTGTCTCCATGGCCATATCTGAAATAACTGGTGTAGCTTCATTCAATCTTATAAGGTCTAAACTCCTCATATCAATGGAAGCTTTTCTTAAAGCATCCTCCAAAGCCATGCGTATTCCGGTAATATTTGACGGTGTTCCCTTTACTCCAGTAGTAGCTGCTATGCCGCTGGAAATAAAGACAGTGCTGTTTTCTTCAACTTTTGCTAAAGCAACCTCTATGGTATTATTTCCAATATCTACACCTGCTACGAGCATTTTAAACCTCCGTTATTCCATCCCTTTTAGCAAACGCCTACGCTCATAAACTTCTGCAGCTTCCTCCACATGATTTGCACAAAGGGGTGCATTATATGTTTTTTCTAACTCCTCAGCTATTGACAGCAGTTCCTCCTTTGATGATCTGTAGGGCCTTAAAGCGGTATATATCTCAAGTATCCTGTCATCAGGCACTTTTGTAAGTTCCGCCGCTCTTCTGAAATTTTGGGCTAGCTGTCGACGACCGACTTTTTCGGCAATTTCCGCCTGCATTAGAAGGGTTTTATCCGTTATCCTCAAATCTTCAGGTTTTATATTACCCTTCATGACTTCATCTAAAGTTATATCATCCAAACTCTGCCCTCTTGCGGTTTTAACCAGATCCGGTCTTTGTGTAGCAAGAGGGTAGTCTTCTACATCTAAGTTACATTGCTCCGTTTCCGAGCATTCCTTAATGGCCCCTTCCGTAGATTCATTTTTCCCCATGTTTGCCAAAACCTCACGAACCATATTTTCTAATTTTTTTTCATCAATCATCCCGAACACCTCCCTAATTAAAAGAAAAGCTGAGTTCTACAGGCTTAACACCTGTTTTGACATATTTTGTTTCAAAATTATGCATAACTGCAGCTTTGGCTTGATATTTTGGCCGCGCCATTTGATCATTGACAACGGGGACGGGTTCAGGTGATTCTCCTTTGGCATATTTAGCTGCATTTTTCCCGATCATTCTATAGGTATCCAAAGTCATTAATGGACATTGGGGGAATAATTCTAAATTGTTCAAAGGCTGAAGGTCTTTGTGGTGAATTACCGTGGTGCCTCGGGATTGGATCCCTATTCCTACGCCGGAACCTGACAGCTTGGCTGCAGTATGGGCAATAAAGGCAACATCTGCAGTGTGATTTATCCTTAAAATTCTAAACTGCAACCCCTCTTCGGATATTCCTGCAACAACTTCCCGCAAAATATCCTTTAAAGGAACACCAACAATGTTTTCTTGGAAATGCCCTCCAAAAGCCGGAGAAATACCGACTACAACTTCATCTTCAATAGTTCCTTGTTTTGCCGGACCTATTTCAGAAAAGTTGATTTGTGAAACTTTCAAATCCTTTTTTTCAGTCATCCCTTCACTTTTTAGCTGCCTCAATACTTCATTTACTACCTTGTCCACAAGAGCTTCAGTGCTTATCATGTTCAATTCCCCCCTTCTTTTGTCTCAAAATCCTCGGGTTTTAAAGCAATGGGGATGTCTTTTATTTCATCCCAGCGCTGCTGAGATAAGCGATATCCGGTACCGGGACCTTGATAATCATTAGGATTGTTTACTGCCGAGTCTATATTGAAGTTTTCATCCAATACTGCCGATGTATGTAAGTAATCACCTGCAATTCTTTGTTTGAGCATGTTGAGAATATTTTGCGCAACATCATCAAAACCACTTTGTGCCAATGCTTTAATTACATCAAGACTTGTTATACCCCTGTCCATCATTTCCGTTGCAGCTTTCAAATCCTCATTTATGTCTCGCAGAGGCATATCCTTTGAACCATTAGCAACAGTGGCAGCTTCCACCTCTTCATCGGTAATAGGAGGCAGTCCTAGTTTGTTAAATACAGCCTGCAGTGCCTTTGCCGCTTTGTTCCTTACAGCAAGGACCTCTTCTTCAGATACCGGTTTTAGGCCTCCATCCACCATCAAGTCCCGCTGAAGTATCATATAATCGTC
>DUNY01000277.1 GCA_012839145.1 Thermoanaerobacterales bacterium | reverse complement strand
TTTCCTTAATGCGGGTTGCGACTGCTTCAGCCAGAAGGTTTGCCCGTATTCCTGCTTCAAAACCTCCAATGGATATTTCTCCTTCAGCGATATATCCGGCTTGGTAACCAATTACAGCTTTATATTTGTTGGGTCTACCGGAGCCGCGACCTCCTGTAACTTTGACACGATTTGGTCCGACTTCTTTTAATTGAACTGAAATCCGCAATTACATTAGGCTGTATATATTGTTTTGGATTATGAATTTCATACAAAATTTGTTCTTTACATGTATCACAAGAAACAATGCCGCCAGATGATTCTATTTTTGTAATAACAGCAGTCCCATCCGCTTCGACTTCTGCTATTGGAAGACCTAAATGTGCAATATCCGGAACTACTTTATAAACACCATCAGCAAATAAACCACCTGTCACAAGACAACCACATTCCAATAAATGACCGATAGCTTGAGCTTGCCCCATCATATCATAGTCATTTAGATCCCAATTATATTCATAAATAAGAGGAGCCATGAACAATACCGGATCACCAACTCGACCTGTTATGACAATATCTGCGTTTTTCTCAAGTGCCTTTATTATTGGCTCCACACCAAGGTAGGCATTAGCGGATATTACAGATTTTGGGTCTAATTTTAACGGTTGATTAGTATCAAAGTCAATTAATGTATCTAAGTTTTCGTGGATGTATTCACTACAATCATCACCAGTAATTGCTGCGATCTTCAAGTCTTGGTATCCCATTGAGTTTACTATTTGTCTAACATATGCACCCGCTGCTTTTGGATTTGCAGCACCCATGTTGGTAATAATCTTTGTCCCTGCTTCATAACACGGTTTTAAAACAATCTCAAAACGCTCCTTAAGAAATTGAGAATAACCGATTTCGGGGTTTTCAAGTCTCCTAAGCTGAGCCAAAGCAATTGTTCGTTCTGCGAGACTTTCAAAAACTAAATAATCTAGTTTCCCTTCTTTAGCAAGATCCCCTGCAGGTCTCACCCTATCATTTTCTGTTCCACATCCTGTGCCAATCCTTATCATTCTTTTTCCTCCTAAATTAAAAAATAATCTGTAATCTAAAAAACTACTAGGTTATTTTTTTCGACACCTCCTATGTATGACTCTCAACGTTCGCTGGATATGATAGGTTTATAGGACCACCGATTTATATAGTTTGAAAAAATAAAACTTTTTTAATGTAGGGCATTTACTTCCTGTTGGTAATATTGTATCATTGCTTTAAGTATCTGTATAATACTAAAAAACAAATTGGCATATAGGTTTAACCTATAATAACAAGATCGGAGGTTCCTCATGGATTTTCGTAAATTGCACTATATATTAACCATTGCTGAAGAAGGCAGTATCAATAAGGCGGCACAAAAGCTTTTTATTGCCCAGTCCTCTTTAAGTCAATTTCTAAAAAAATATGAACTTTCACTTGGCTACGCCTTATTTTATCGTACCCGAAATGGTATGCAGCCAACTAACGCAGGTATACAGTTTTTGGCCAAAGCTAGGCAAATTATTAATATTTATCAGGATTTACAGAACGATCTGATTGATATGGATGAACTTAAAAGTGGAAATATCCGTGTAGGCATGTCGGTTAACCGTAGTGCCTGTACCTTGCCGGCAGTTTTGCCCGTGTTTTCTCGCCGTTATCCCAATATCGTACTAGATCTGGTAGAAGGCAACTCCGCTTTTCTCGAAACAAAGCTGATTGAAGGAACCTTGGATGTTGCATTTTTCACCCTACCTTTACATCATAAAAAACTGCACTATGAGCCTATTCAAAATGAAGAAATGTTGGTTGCTACCAAAAAAGGCCATCCATTAATAAATAAATCTCATCCACCAGGTAAAACCGGACGCAGGTGGATTAACATTAAAGATACCGAAGATATTCCCTACATTCTTTTAAAGAAAGGTCAGCGAGTTCGGGATTTTGCTGATGAACAATTCCGAATTAATAAAATTTCTCCACCGATATTCCTCTCTACTTTTAGCCCTGAAACAGCCTTGCGTTTATCCGAAACAGGTTTGGCCATAACTTTTATTCCGAAATCATTGACACTTTATCAGAAAAATATGGAGTATTTTTCAATAGGGAAAGATGGCACCTATCGCACTTTATGTTTGGCTTATCCGAATACGAAATATATACCAAAAGCCGTTAGAGCTTTTAGTGAAGTTGTTAAAGATACCGTCTGTTCTTTGATGCAGGAATTGGCGTAATAATTATTCTCCACGGAAACTAAATCAATGTTTATTATTTGCGAACAGAAGCATTATCAATTATTCCAACAAGGTGACCGTTGCGCCAATAGCTACTAATTTGGAAGTTCGGAAAGTTGTAAGTAATTCAAGTTTTGAATTTAAATAGCTTATACCTGCCCCCTATCTTGCATGCTCGTATGCATGTGCTGCTCTTTAAGGTGATATTGCTTATACTAAGTCAAACATCCTCTATGCGTCTAAAGGACACAAAGAGGATGTTTTTTAACCACCAATATTTCGATTGATACCGTTTAAACATTTCTTTTACTAGACCGATGGAAACAAATGCCGCAATAGCAATACCTATACATATAATTAAATAATCTTAGAGAAATTCGAAGACATAAATCTCCGTTTCAGCAAGCATTATTAAATCAATACAGTTGTTGACTCATTTTCCTTTGTTAGATATAAATTTGCCAAAAGCTTATTTTTGTTCTTTAGTCATTTTTATGGTAATTTTATTGTTAACGGGTGTAATCTCTACCCAATCACCGGGTTGAATTTCAGCCATCTTTAGCACCTTCCCAATTGTAATCTTGCCGACTAACCCTGCTTTTTTTTGATTTGCCTCAAACCTCCCCTTGAAATTATAACTAAAGAATACCTTATTCCTTACGATATTTATCATCAATGATCTTGTATCTATCGTGATTAATTTTATTCCATTCTGTTTTCTTATAGCTAAGGTTCTTAATATTTTGGTTAATCCACTCGGGATCATATTCCCTGAAGTATTGCTCTTTTGCCCAAGCTACTACATCTTTATGATCAGAATGATTCTGATCCCGATAAACCTTCAAGAATTCATAGAAACCAGGTAAGCCACCTACATCTTCCGGCGGTGTAGTCTCAGCTCCATCAAGCAGTGTAGGGTATCCAAAGTAATCATCAACGATGTCCTTCAGCTTAATAAGGAACTGCCAGTTATCACCAAAGTCATAATTATATTCTATGATTTTATATTTCTCAATGTAATCATCAATCTTCAGGTCCGTTGGTTTACGTATTATGCTCCTGATAGGCTTGTTCATCATTAGTAACCCTGATATTTTCTTCTTTGAGATCAAATTCAAAGAGATGCATCGGTTTAATACAAGGATATCCACTTTGAAAATTGGTCACCATTTGTACTATATCATGAAGTCTATTAAAGGTAGCACCTGCAGGCATGATGACTCTCCTCCAAATAAGTGGATTTAAGTTTTGTAGTTCTATTTTTATCATATAAGACTTCAATTGATGTACGCCTCTCTTCTAACGCCCCTTATCTCGTCTGCCGAAAGCATATCGTATTTTTGTCTACACACATCGTAGGCCATGTTTTCTTTGCAATAGGTAGCTGTCCTTTTTATTATTTAAGCTGAATGTGTACCTGTTTACCAAGACTTTTGGCAATTTTAATTAAAAAATCTAAAGATGGATTATCGGTAGTGTTAAAATCAGTCGGAGAGGATTAGTTTAAATACTTATCTAGGTCTTCAATGCTTTCTATGTCAAAAATGCTGTCAGTAATACTGTCTAAAATCGGTTTTTCCTGTGCCATCAGCTTTGAAACATATTCTTCCGGCACTTCTCCTA
>DUNY01000101.1 GCA_012839145.1 Thermoanaerobacterales bacterium | reverse complement strand
AGTATAGGTAGGCGTTATCGCCGTCAAGATGAAATTGGAACTCCCTTTGCTATTACCGTAGACTTTGACAGTTTGGAAGACAAAAAAGTTACTGTAAGAGACAGAGATACAATGCAGCAAGATAGGATTGAAATTAATCAGTTGAGGGATTATTTGAAGGAGAAATTAGGGTTTTAAATGAATACTTTTTGAAAAAGCTGCCCAACCTATATATGTATGAGCGGTCCATTGCCTAAATAAAATTTTAGGCAATGGGCAGGTTAAATATAAGGAGTGGGCAGTTTATGTATTTTTTCAGGTATGATAGAAATGTATTGGATTTTACGAAGGGGCCGGCAACTGAAAAGATACTAAAAATGGCAGACAACTGTTTTGTCAGGGAGCGAAAGGAAAGAATTACTCTTTACCGATTAAAGCTCAGCATGGCATGTTCCGGGAGTTTCCGGAATGAAACTTCACTTGATTATTATATGATAATGAATAAAAGGAAATCCAATCTTACCTGCGGCAGGTGCAGTTTCGCTTTACTGGGAGAAAAGAGGTTGTGTTGTGTCAATTCTTTTTTATTGCCCAGACATTTCCACCATAAAAATGCAAATTTTCGTTCACTTGTAGTTATGCTTCAGGCCAACGGTTATCAGCAACTTCCGGTGCCGGATCCACTAACATGGAGTTATATGACATTTAGGTATTGAAAAGACTTAAAGGCAATAAAGCTTCTTGTATCTCTGCTTTTATTCTCTCCAATCCTTCATTGGTTTTTGCCTCACACCGAACAATCAGCTCTGGTCCGGTATTGGAGCTTCTTACTAACCCCCAACCGTCAGGATATATCACTCGAGCTCCGTCTATATCTATTATTGGATATTTGCCTTCAAAAAACCGTCTCACAGTCTCCACTTTTTCAAGCTTTTCTTCGTCGGGGCAAGATACACGAATTTCCGGTGTTGAATAATATTTTGACACATCAGCCAGCAGCTCAGAGAGTTTACCGTCAGAATTGGACAGGATTCTTAAAAGTCTGGCGGCGGCATATAGGGCATCATCAAAACCGTAGTATTCATCGGCGAAAAACATATGGCCTGACATTTCACCAGTAAACACAGCTCCAATTTCCCTCATTTTTGCCTTAATTAAAGAATGGCCAGTTTTATAAAACATGGGTTTGCCACCCAGTTTTTCTATTTCATCCACAAGAGCTTGGGAACACTTAACTTCTACAATAGCCGTAGTGCCGGGAAATTTGGGCATTATTTCACGCCAATAGAGAATCATTAGCATATCACCGTAAATTACATTGCCTTTATCGTCAACTGCACCAATGCGGTCTCCGTCTCCGTCAAAGCCTATACCCAAATCAAGATTTTCTTTAAGTACCAAATTCCGTAGATCCATTAAATTTTCCGGTTTGGTAGGATCAGGAAAATGGTTGGGGAATGTGGGATCTGAAGTGCAGTAAATTGGAAAAACGTCTACTCCAAGTCGACGAAACAGTTTCTCGGCAAATAAGGAGGCTGTGCCGTTTCCGCAGTCCATACCAACTCTGATGCTTTTCGATAGGTGTATTTTTTCACAGATTATGTTCATATAATCTTCAACAGGGTCTTCGTAAGACAGGGAACCCTTTCCCCATATGAAATCTCCCTTTTCCATCATAATTCTCAAATTCTGAATTTCATCACCATATATTGTTCCCGGCCCAAAGGCAACTTTAAAACCGTTGAATCGTGCCGGGTTGTGGCTGGCAGTGACCATTATACCCGGGTTTATGTCATAAAGCACTCTGGCGTAATAAAATATGGGGGTTATAACCGTTCCTATATCAACTACATCACATCCGACAGACAAAAGACCTTCGGTTAATGCTTTTTTTAGCGAGGGTGAAGAAGTCCTATTATCATTACCGACAATGACTTTGTTTTCACCGTTTCTCAAGGCATAGGTACCGAAAGCTTGACCGAGCCATTTGGCAAAATTTTCATCCAAATCTTCGCCCACAACACCTCTTATGTCATACTGGCGAAATATGTAAGGATTTATCTTCATAACATTTCCTCCAGCTACCGTTTTTTCCACATTATTAACAGACGCTAATAGTATCTCCACAAAAACCGGTTATTATTTGGAGCCAGGGAGGACTCAGAATAATCAGGTTTTTATCTGTATAATTTTTTCGCTCAGTAAAATATATTGCCTTGCAAGTTTGTCATGTTAACAAAAAAGTATAAATATCACACATATACAGTTGACTATGCATTTTTAGAAGCTTCTCAGGCATCTAAAATATTAAGTTATTTAACGAATCTATTGCTTTGTATTGACGGGCTACATTTCTTGTTTTGGCGTATCTGGGTCATATTCATAAAACGATTTGCCTTAAAAACCAGTAAAACGAAACTATAAAAAACTAATTAAATAAGAGTAAAAATACAATAATAAACATAATCCTAAAGGAAAAGCATATTAATTGGTATATTTCCTATTGATTAACGGAAACTAATGTGTTAGTATTTCCTTAAACACTTTAACGATTTAATACACTAAAGGATGTGCAAAAAATGACTAAGTACTTTCGGAGACCGGCAGGCGTAAAAGATTACTTACCCCCACAAGTCCGAAAAAAAAGGCGGATTGAAAAGATAATCGGTGATATATTGGAAAAGTGGGGTTATGAAGAGATAATAGCCCCTTCTTTTGAATATTTGGAGACATTTGTAATGAGCGGCAAGCCGGGTTTTGCAGAAAAGGTATTTAAGTTTTTTGACAGGCAGGGCGGAGTAATGGCTTTAAGACCTGACATTACCACATCAATTGCCCGGATGGTTGCAACCCATTACACCGACCATGACGCACCTTTAAGGTTCTGTTACATGGCCAATGTCTTTAGGTTTCAAGAATTGAGAAAGGGCAGGGATCAGGAGTTTTATCAAACGGGTGCTGAACTTATCGGCATACCCGGGATAGAAGCCGATACAGAAATCATACTGTTGGCATCACGCATACTAAAAGAAATAGGTATAAAAAACTTTATAATAAATGTAGGGCATATAAAATTTTTGGAAGGCCTTCTTGATGAAATCAAGGACGATACTTCTCTAAAAGATAAGATTGCTCAAGCAATAACAGACAAAAATTTTGTATGGTTGAAAAGCTTGATTGAAAAAAACACTCTTAAGCCTGAAGTCAAAAAAACATTTCTAGCCCTACCTCGATTTTATGGGGGGCCGGAGATATTAGATGAGTTGATAAAGTTCCCTCTCAACAAGAAATGCAGAGAGGCCCTATCAGAGCTTGCCAAGCTCTGGAGGATGCTAAGGGAATTCAATAATATACACCTTACATTCGATCCTGGCTTAGCCAGAGGTTTGGATTATTATACAGGAATAGTGTTTGAAATCTATTCACCACAGGTAGGCTTTCCTTTAGGTGGTGGCGGTAGGTATGACACACTGCTGGATAAGTTTAACGAATCCCGATCGGCAACGGGCTTCGCTTTAGCTGAGGATGTAATTTTGTCGGTTCTGGATCGGAATATGAAAGATAACTATGAGCCTTATTATATGTTTTATACTCCGGCAAATTATATTGAGATTTTTTATAAAGCAGAAGAAATGAGGAGACAGGGCTACACAGTAAAAATGGTACCTTCAGTAAAGCCCCGTTCTGAATCTTAACCCCATATTTTTAGATTATTAAAGTGAAGGAGAATAACCTTTGGATTTATTAAAAATTGCTCTATCAAAAGGTAGGATTTTAACCGAAACCCTACAACTTTTTGAAAAAATACAAATGGATTTTAAAGGAGTAAACGAGGATTCTCGCAAACTTTTTTACGATTTTGAGGAGTACGGCACTCGAATGATTTTAGCAAAACCGTCCGATGTCCCTACTTATGTAGAGTATGGTGTAGCAGATATTGGGGTGGCAGGAAAGGACGTGCTTTTGGAAGATAAAAAAGATGTTTTTGAGTTGATGGATTTAAAATTGGCGAAATGTCGTATGGCGGTAGCAGTTCCGGAAGATCAACCACCTAACGCACCTATATATCGGGTTGCTACAAAATATCCCCGCCTTACAGAAGAACATTTTATAAAACGGGGATTTCCAGTGGAAATTATAAAGCTCCATGGGTCTGTGGAATTAGGGCCGATACTGGGGCTTTCCGATGCTATTGTAGACATTGTATCCACAGGCAGCACTCTTAAAAAAAACCACTTAAAAATACTGGAAGAGATTTGCCCAATAAGCAGTAGACTCATTGCAAATCAAGTGAGTTTTCGTCTAAAATCTGATGTGATAATGGATTTGATGGAGAAGCTAAAACGGGTCCTTTAATCTGCAGCCAACCAACACAAGAGGGGGTTCTATATATTATTAAAAAGGTGTATAATTATACATTGATTTTAGTGTAGAAACTCTTCCAAGGTGAAGATGACGGAGAGCGTCTTCTGCTTTAGGGAGATGATCCGTTATCTTCACCGAAATAACTTTCTACACAGGAATCTACATTAATATTATGTTTATATTCAGGGAGGAGATTACCATAACTTCACCAATTCGTTTTGTTCGGGATGATATACTGAAATTAACCCCTTACATGCCTTCAAAAGAGTCATGTAACATAAAATTGGATGCCAATGAGAGCCCTTATGATGTACCAAAGGAAATAAAAGAGCGAATATGGAACAGAATAAAAAACGAGCATTTCAATTACTACTATGACCCAAGTTGTGATGAACTTCGAGAAAACCTGTCACGTTACACCGGAGCAAATCCCGACCAAATTTTTGTAGGCAGTGGGGGCGACGAAATAATTAATGATATAATCATGGCTTTTGCCGGTCCGGATAGGGACGTTATAATTCCGGTACCCACTTTTTCCAGTTATGAAATCTTTGCTACCGTAGCTGGGTCTAATGTCATAAAAATACCTCTAATCCGTGAGCAGAAATATGGCAAGGAGATATGGGTTCTGGACACACGGCAGATAAAAAAGCATTTTAAAAAAAATGAACCACAGCTTATGTTTTTATGTTATCCCAACAATCCTACCGGAGATTATTTTAATGAAGAAAAGATGCTTGATTTGATAAACAATTTTAATGGTATTGTAGCAGTGGATGAGGCTTACTTCGAATTTGGAGGCAAGACCTTTGTGGATCGCCTTTCAAGATACCCTCATGTGGTAGTAATTCGCACCTTTTCAAAAATATTTTCCATGGCAGGTCTAAGGGTGGGTTATGCTGTCGGTCATGTAGACGTAATCAAGCAGTTGTATAAAGTTAAGCTGCCATATAATGTAAGCCTATTTTCGCAAATTGCTGCTGTAGAAATTTTAAAAGATATGGCTTGGCTAAAAAACATGCAAAGTAAATTTATTGAAACTCGTAAACAACTTAAAAAGGATTTGGAAAAGATTAAGGGTTTAAAAATCCACCCCAGTTCCACTAATTTCTTTTTATGTGAACTGGGAAAATCCAGGGATATGGTATATGAAGAACTCTTGAAAAGGGGTATACTTACTCGACGTCTGGGCGACGATGTATTAAAAAACACTTTGCGGTTTTGTATAGGCTCTCCGGCGCAAAACCAGGTTCTTTTATCTCATCTTAGGGAAATTATGAGTTAATGGAGGTAATTTCATGGTAAGAAGTGCGAATGCTTACAGAAAAACCGGAGAAACGGAGGTTAAAGTTCGAATTAATATAGACGGTGAAGGTCAAAACAGTATTCAAACACCGGCCTTTTTCTTCAATCATATGTTGACCCTTTTTTCCCGGCACGGGTTGTTAGACCTGGATATAGAGGCAAATGGTGATATAGAGGTGGACTTTCATCATTTAGTGGAAGATGTGGGCATAGTTTTGGGAGAGGCCTTTTTAAAGGCTCTTGGTAACAAGCAGGGAATCAGGCGATACGGAAGTTTCTATGTTCCAATGGATGAAGCTTTGGCATTTTGCTCGGTGGATGTAAGCGGCAGGCCATTTATATTTTTCAAAGCTGAATTCAATAGAGATAAGGTAGGGGAATTTGATGTAGAGCTGATAGAGGAGTTTTTTATCGCTTTTGCAAGCACAGCTCGAATTACCCTTCATTTGGAAATCATTCGGGGACAAAATACCCATCATATGATTGAGGCTCTGTTCAAAGCCTTCGGCCGAGCATTAAAAGAAGCAGTGGACTTTGATCCGAGAGAAAAAGGAGTGCCTTCTACAAAAGGAGTACTGTAAAAGATTTTAAGAAGAATTAGCATATTTCTACTATAAACAAACGATATACAGACCATTAAGAACGTGGACATAAAGATAATTATGCGAGAGGTGAACTAATGATTATATATCCGGCAATTGATATCAGGGGAGGCAAGTGCGTAAGACTCATTCAAGGGGATTTTTCCAGAGAAACCGTTTTTTTGGAAGACCCAACAGCTGCAGCGAAAAAGTGGCAAAACCAGGGAGCCAAATGGATTCACGTAGTAGACCTGGATGGGGCAAAATCGGGCATTCCTGGTAATGTAAATGTCATAAAAAAAATTCGTGAAACTGTAGATGTTAACATTCAAGTTGGCGGCGGTATAAGGGATATAAGTACTGTGGAAAACTACATAACTTCAGGTATCGACCGAATTATCTTCGGATCTTCTGCAGTTAAAGATATAACACTGATAAAGCATACCATAGAAAAATACGGCACTGAAAAAGTTGCGGTGGGGGTGGATACACGAGAAAATCAAGTTGCTATTCACGGTTGGACCAAAACCTCCGGTGTTATAATTGAAGAGATGTTGAATCAACTTAAAACCATTGGTGTAAAAACGGTTATTTATACGGATATTTCAAAGGATGGAATGATGAAAGGGCCAAACATCTCTGGAATAGAAAAAGTGTTAAACTTTGACGGTTTCTCTGTAATTGCCTCTGGAGGGATTTCTTCAATGGCAGACTTAGAACAACTGGTTCAATATGAAGTAAAAGGCCTTGACGGAGCCATCATAGGAAAAGCATTATACAACGGCATATTGGATTTAAGGATGGTCCTTGAACGATTCAGCATACAAGATGGGAGCAACGGATTATGAGCAAAAAGCGGTTGATTGTTTGCTTAGATGTAAAAAATGGCCGAGTGGTCAAAGGCGTCAATTTCGAAAACATTAGTGATGTAGGTGATCCGGTAGAGCTTGCGGATTTTTATGATAAGCAGGGTGCTGATGAGATTGTATTCTTGGATATCTCGGCCACTATAGAAGGTAGAAAGACTACCTTGGATATGGTAAAAAAAGTTGCTAAAAATGTTAAAGTGCCTTTTACAGTCGGTGGTGGAATTTCTACGTTCAAAGATATGGAGAATTTGCTTACATCCGGTGCAGATAAGGTCTCCATAAGTACAGCGGCAGTAAAGAATCCTGAACTTATCCGGGAAGGAGCTCGAAGGCTTGGTAGTAAGCATATTGTCTTGGCTTGTGATACTAAAAAAAGTAACAGCGGTTGGGAAGTCTATACACATGGGGGACGTGTTGCTTCTAGACTTGATACTATCGAGTGGTGTAAAAAAGCTGCCGACTTAGGTGCGGGAGAAGTGCTTTTAACCAGTATGGACGCAGACGGGACAAAGGACGGGTATGACGTAGAACTTACCAGAGCTGTGGCAGAAGCGGTCCAAATACCTGTCATAGCCTCGGGAGGAGCGGGAAAGTTAGAGCATTTTAAGGATGTGTTTTTAAAGGGTAAAGCAAGTGGAGCTTTGGCAGCATCAATTTTTCACAGGGGTCTTCTCAGCGTGAAGGAAGTTAAAGAATACTTAATATCAGAAGGAGTAGGAATAATCGATGATTGAATTGGATAATATAAATTACGATGAAAAAGGTCTGGTCCCGGCGGTGGTCCAAGATGCTAAAAGCAAAGAAGTATTAATGGTTGCCTATATGAACAAAGAAGCATTGAACAAGACTCTTGAAGCAAAGAAAGCTTGGTTTTACAGTCGTAAAAGAAAGAGTCTGTGGCAAAAAGGTGAGACCAGCGGCAATTTTCTTGAAGTAAAGGACATTTTTTATGATTGTGATGAAGATACATTATTACTGGAAGTTAACCCCAAAGGTCCCGCATGCCATACAGGGCATAATTCATGCTTTTACCGAAGTTTAATGCAAAATCAAGAGCCTATATGCTGCAACTGCAGTGATGCCGAGGATGATATTAATGAAAATCCTACAAAAATATTGAACGAACTAGTTGAAGTGATAGATTCAAGATTTACTGAGAAACCCGAAGGTTCATATATTGCAAAACTTTATACCGGTGGCAGAGAGAGAATTTTAAAAAAGGTCGGTGAAGAAGCAGCAGAAGTTGTAATAGCTTCAATGAGTCAAAACAAAAATGAGACCATATATGAGACTGCCGATTTGCTTTTTCATCTGTTAATAGCCCTTCGATATGACGGAATAACCATGGAGGAAGTCATGACCGAACTCGAAAGACGCCGTAAGTAACGTGCTTGACAATTCGTCGGTAAATTTGTATAATTTAATAAAAGAGCTTACACAAGGCTGATAAAAACTTGATACACTGCTACCTGATAATAAAAGCAACAATGAGATACACAGTGTATGAAGGGAATAAAGCCTAATAATAACATTTAATGATTTTTGACACCGATTCAATTCTAATGTATACTAAGTATTGTCTTCGGGCGGATAGCTCAGCTGGGAGAGCACGTGCCTTACACGCACGGGGTCACAGGTTCGAGCCCTGTTTCGCCCACCAAATATGCGGCCCAGTAGTTCAGTTGGTTTAGAACGCCAGCCTGTCACGTTGGAGGTCGTGGGTTCGAGTCCCATCTGGGTCGCCATTATATTAGCCTTGGTAGCTCAGTCGGTAGAGCAGAGGACTGAAAATCCTCGTGTCGGTGGTTCGATTCCGCCCCAAGGCACCATGGTTATGCGGAAGTGGCTCAGTGGTAGAGCATCGCCTTGCCAAGGCGAGGGTCGCGGGTTCAAATCCCGTCTTCCGCTCCATTTGTCTT
>DUNY01000480.1 GCA_012839145.1 Thermoanaerobacterales bacterium | reverse complement strand
GAAGGCCTATGTACCCTCCAATAAAGTTCAAAATTAACAGAACGACCCCGCCGATAAGAGCATTGTATATAAGTTTTACTACAATTTTAAGGGGCATGATTAGAACCCGGCCAACCACGTATAGTAACAACAGACCAAAAGCGTAAGCCAGGACGGCGGCATAATCCACATGCACTTTATCACCCCCATTGTCCTTTATACTATCTTATTTTTGTTCTTCCATACTTATACCTTGGTTCTTTGCTTTGTTTAGAAGATAAATGTATTTTTTTCGAGCAGCTTCTTCAGTAAAAATTGCATGATCAACAAGTTCAGGATCCGAGACCCATTGAAAATACTTTTGTGCTCGAATCCATTCACGGTGAGCTTCCCTGATTTCGTCAGCCAACCTTATTTCCGGTGTCTTTACGGTTTCCTGAGCATCGTCAGAAAAAAGCCGGAAAGAAAGCCCCGAAAAGATGCGTAATATATCATTCTTTATCATGATAACTCATCTCCTCATTGGAGATTATAACCATTTATTAATGTGACTATACTGGAGATGAGTTTAAAACTGTTACCTAATTTCCCCGGGAGTATTTAAATCCACGAACAAGCACAATAGGTGTTCCGGCATCAGCAGATCCTGCTACCAAATCAGCTAAAGTGGCTACAATACTTGTTACACTCCGGGGGGTTGTTCCTAAACTTTCTACAGTGACTTTGTCCTGTTTGTTTGCCAGCATTTCTTCTATCTCTTCTCGGGAATAACCTTGGTTATGCAGAGTATCTACTTGAAGCTTAAGTTTAGTGCCTGTTCGCAGGGCAGCACTTTTGAGGCCACCACTTACTCCAATAGCCGGATACGGATCCGCCATTTCATATATCCCTGTATCCGGATCTTTGTAGGCACCGTCTCCAAAAATTAACACTTCCACATCTTTGCCGCTTACTTCCATTATTTTGGCTTTTATACCTTCCGCGGTGTCATCAGCGTCACCGGGCAGAAGCTTGAGTACGCCTTTTTCAAAATCCGAAACATTGGAGCCTATTACACCCCATGGGCCAGGTCCTATATCTTTCAATGTTGTAACGGGGACCATTGCACCAAAGGATGCAAACAGCTCATTTAATTTTTCCCGCTCGTGTACAGCCGCAATACACACGCCGTTAATATACCCCAGATCATACACCTTAAGCGGATTATTGGTAAATATCACTTCTCCTTCAGCATTTCCCGATTCGATCATCTTCATGTACAAATCCCTATAATCTATCCTTGTAATAGGATGTGAAAATGTGATATTTTCCAGTTCATTGGTATAAACTACATCCGGGTCATAATAGCTATCCAGTTGTGGACCGAAATCGTAAGTTTTTGGTTCTTCAAAAGTTTCGGCATCAACCATGGTAAGCTTATGATGACCAAGGTCAACAGTGATAGCCAAGGCCTGCTCCGCCCCATCTACATCCTTTTTTATTCCGATGGCTTTTTTTGCAGCCTTTCCCAAGTTTGCAAAGGTTACTTCCGCCACTGCCAGTTTTCCTTCAGGAGTTCGCACGGTAAGATCGGCAATACCCGTACCGGTAATTTTTCGTATACTCAAAATATTGTAGCCTATTTCCTGCAATTTTAATGCAGCCAAAATCTCCCGTATGAGAACATTTAACTGCGGTGTATTCTCCCTGGCCTCCCGGAGACTTTTTAATACTTTTTTCAACCGGAGTCGAGTAGTGGCAAATTCTTCGTCCATGACCTGATTGCCCACCTCATCAAGGGGAATGGAAAGCTGTACAATAATTTTTCCACCTCGTGTAGCCATGGCTAAAGCTTTTAGCACCAGTGCAAAGCGATTTCTGCTGGCAATGGGGCTGATGACAGCTAACGTACTGCCCGGTGCAAGATTTAATTTTCTTTGAACATCTTCAGCTAAATCACTACAAGATAGATAACGGTTCTGTGAACGAGCCACCACCGCTTCAGTAACACAAATAATATCTTTATCTTCTACAAAGGGTTTTGCTGCTTCGGCTGTAATAGCAGCAATATCATCATTTGGGATGATGAGGCCGGTCTTGAGGCCTACTGCCGCTACACCTGTAGCTGTCGAAAGAGAAAATTTCTCCATAGGACAACATCCTTTCTTTTCTGTATATAAATATGAATAAATTGACATAAATAATGCTACATTACCTATTATATCAATAAAAACAAAAAAATAACATCGGAAATCTAAAACATTAGTTTTATGATTTAAAAGTTGACTTGACTCCAACAAAAGATAATTTACAAAAAAGAACTTTGCTTATGTTGTAAGTAATAAAATTTAGTGATTCCTAACAATAATTATTATTGTAAGTTATTCCAAGGTACGATAAAATATCTTTATAGGATTCTAGTAGTAGAGCGCTATGGGGCTTTGCTCTACCTTAGTAATTGATAAGAATGTCAAAATAATCAAGTATATCCGAAAGTCAAAGCAGCTTAGTTAAGCTTAATATTTAAATTTGGAGGTGTGAAAATGTCTTGCTACAATTTAATGGCTGTATTGATTAATCACCGCTCAAAAAATGCGCAAGAAGTTCAGGAAACACTCACAAAACACGGCTGTATAATTAAAATGAGATTGGGTTTGCATGAAGCGGACAATGCCTGTTCCGAAGAAGGCTTGATTATTCTTCAGCTAGGCGGAGATGATACGGAAAGAGATAATTTAGAGAAAGATTTAAACTCCATTGAAGGAGTAAAAGCCAAGAGTCTTGAAATTTGCTCAGATTAGTCAAGCAATACATATAGGGAAAAGAATATGCCGCAAGCTGTTCTTTTCCCTTAATCTTTTCACTCAGTTCTTTTAATACGGGATAAAAACAAATAACTTGATTTAGCGGTGCCAGGCACCATAATATTAAGTTATTCAATCTTCTGACATCGTGTTTTGACGGGGTTTTTTGCAGCTCTAATTCATGGTGATAGCTTTTGTGGGGCATTTCTCCCATACTACTTTTGCCACGTCAGCTTCCTTGGAATCCAATGGCTGCCTTTTAACCGCCGCTCTTCCATCTTTCAGTTGAAATAAATTTGGCAGCAGCTTGACACATATACCACAGCCTGTACAGTATTGCCTTTTAATGCTCACTGCATCTTCATCTTTGTTATTAGCTGCTGCATCTTGAATATCTTCCTTTTTTACAATGGTAGAAATCACATAAGCCATTATAAAAATAGAAACGGTCGTAAGTATCCATCTTACCGCCATGAATTTCGGGCCCAAAAACTTCGCCTCATTGGCAAGCATGGGTATTTTTATAACCGCCCATGCACTTAAGATGACAACTATATTTGCAATACTTGCACCTTTTTTAAGCAGCATTTTACATATGGGGAAGGCCGCATAGATGGGACCTGCAGAAACACTCCCCAGAAAAAGTGAGATAATCGGGCCTTTAATTCCGGACTTTTCCCCCAAATTATTCATAATGACCTTCTTCGGAACCCACGCCTCTATCAGTGATGTCAATATAAAAACCACGGGAATTATCTGTAGCATCTCTATGATATAGTAAGAGCTATTTTTTAAGGATAATATTGCCATGTCCGTCCTGAAAACGAATAAAGCCGCATACAAAAGGACTACGACCGAGAGCATCATATTCTTTTTAAATACTTTTAATACACTCATATAAATACCCCCATCACCATAGCAATTACAATGGCAAATACAAAGCTTAAAGAATTTCTAATAGCAGCGAATTTAAACCCGAACTCCTGCTTTTCCAGTGGAAAGGTTACAAAACCCACCATAGTAAGAGTGGTTAAAAAGGCTACACCGGGAACAATGCTGGCCCCCAAATCTACCAACGACCCTACTAATGGGAAGGCAACAAAGGCCGGAATGAGAGTAATGCTTCCTATGACTGCTGATAGAATTGATGAAGAAAGAACATTGGCACCTCCAAGATACTGTTTTATTATCTCCGGCGGTATAAACGTCAGTATCAACCCTATTAAGAACAGTATCCCAATGATTTGACCCATCATATTCTTCATCATACCTTTAGCCATTTTCATGGAGCGAAAGGTTTTTTCCTTATCTTTGATTATTGAAACAGTAAAGCCTATTCCTGTAATTATCCAAAGACCCCTCGTAAATATATCCAAAACTATTCACCTCTATAATTTTTCGGATTTGGAGCTTTTACTACAAAGAACTCAAGAACTTCCTCATCGAAGTTGTTTATATTCATCTTTATTCCAAAGGGGATATTGGCAATGTGCCCTTGGCTGTATTTTTGGGGTTCCTGCTCATCCAACTTTAAAGTCATGGTGCCCCTTACGATAATCATATACACATTGGAATTAGAATAGTGTTCCGGCATGCCGGTTCCTTTGGTGAGAACCATGTGGTTGATGTTTAAGTTGTCATCGTCCACTAACCTTTCAACTATTTTTGTATCGGTTTTACTGAAATTATAGGTCTTTTCAATCATGGTACATTTCTCCTTTTTATTATTTTTCATTTATAGTATAATAAATTATGGCTAAAAAAGCAGTAACCTCGGTTACTAATTTGCCAGTTTGAGGTGTTTATATTGAAGACCGAAAATATCATAGAGATTGTCAAGCATACGGATTTATTCGGTGAGCTTTCCTTCAAACAGCTGCTTAAACTGTTTAGAGAAGGATTATATACCATATCACAATATAAAAAAAACAATATAATTTATATGCAAAATGAAAAATGCAATACCATGGATGTAATTTTGGAAGGAGAACTGGCTGTTCAAAAAATTGATGAAAATGGGGGGATATTGACCATCTCTACTTTTTTTGCCGGAGATGTAATCGGTGGAAATCTGATTTTTTCTCACAGAAATACCTTT
>DUNY01000079.1 GCA_012839145.1 Thermoanaerobacterales bacterium | reverse complement strand
TGCCATTGGAATAGCAATTGCATTTCATAATATACCTGAAGGTATTTCGGTGGCTATTCCTATATACTTTGCCACGGGAAGTAAAATCAAAGCCATTAAGTATACGTTTTTGTCGGGGATTGCCGAACCGGTGGGAGCTCTTTTGGCTTTTTTGGTGTTAAGACCATTTATAAATGAGTTCTTCCTAGGTGCTGTGTTTGCCATAGTAGCGGGTATTATGCTCTATATAAGTTTTGAAGAGCTTATACCCACATCCAGACAATACGGGCATAACAGGCTTGCACTGATATCCACTTTTGTAGGCATATCCATTATGCCTTTGAGTGGAGCTATAGGGGTGCCGCTTACTTGAATGGTGCCAGGCATTACATATTAACTTATTGTGACTATAAATACCTTCTGGTAAAAAAGGTGACAGGCAAATCTTACCCTGTCACCTCTAAATTTTTGCTATTGCTTATCATTAATTAGTAAATATATGATATTTGTTTTTTGACAAAAATTTAAGGATTACTGGCATATGTTTGCTTATAATATTGAAATTATCATTTAATATTTTATTGACTTCCCATAAGCATTTATAATGATTCTCATCACATGGCGTTGGTTTGAAATCTTTTTTAAGATCAGTTGCTTTCCAAACTTCACAGCCCTGGAATGGGTTAGATGTTCCAATGTATAAGTTATTCCTACAGTCTACATATAGTATTCTTCCACCATAGTTGTTAGGATTGCAAAGTCCGTTCAGGAATACAGAACTAAAATTAACCCCGTCTTCAGATACATAAAGGTCAAAGCCAATGGGGTATTTGATTGATTTTAATATTTTAACTACACTCATGTATATTTCTATTAATATATTAGTTATTTCCGCACCTATCAGACCCTCTAAAGCAATCCTATTTGCTAGAAGTGTATTTAGTATTACTTCCATATTGCTGGAATCATCAAAAGTACTTATGAACAGCCTATCCTGGTATTCCTGTATCTGCCAGGCATATACATTGAAGGGATTATTGAACCCGGATCCCAGCACCGGAAAGCTTCTTTGTTCTTCCTCCTCCGACGGATTTAAAGGGATTAACGATTTTTTGCCTACTATCAACTTCCAGTTATCGTGCTTATCAATTCTTACGATATCGCAACCCATTGGAATAAACCATGCCATTGGCAGTTCCTTTGTCCCGCTTACATATAAATGGTTTTTAAACACACCGATGCTTAGAGAGTATCTATTGGCAGAATTTCCGAATCCTTTATCAACTACAAGTATCCAGTCATTCAATCTTGGTTCTGGTCGATTTGTTCTCCAAACTTGAACTCCATCAGGATTACTTGTGGCAACATATATCCTGTTATTAAATACAGCCATATTGCTTATGGCACCCCTTGGGTTCCTGTCCGGATCAAAGCCGGGTGCATTGATGTCTATAACAGGCTCCCACGGATAAAACTCCGGATCCTTGCTACTGTACAGCAGTGGAATTGGGCTTGGATCTCCCTCATCTATAGTGGCTACATATACTTTCTCCTTGTGTGCTACCATTGCTCTTGAGGAAGTCCCCTGCAAGACGGAATCCGGTAATATGAACCAATTAACACCATTAGTGGTTTTTAGTATCTGCACTTTTGGTCCAAAGGCGGCAGCATAAATGCAGGGACTGCCTCCAAAAGGTCTATGATTAATCATGAACCTAAAACCGGCTATGCCCGATTCAACTGGAGCTTTATATACTCTACTCCATGGAAGTGTTCCATCTTTTTTATATCTCCATATTTCAGCTAGATTATCAATGGGACCGGGATCTATTAGTGCAGGGATTTCCGTTCTTGGCTCAATTGCCATGATAATATTTACGACAATATTTCTGCCGGTACCTACATAAATAAAATCTCCCAAATCACTCATAGACCATGCATAGTTGTTTTGCCTTGCATTAACAAGGTTTTTATAGTCAAATCCATTTATTGGAGTAAGATTCTTAAAATTACACACTTTAGATCCCCCTTTTAATTTTTATTCAATGTCACTTCACTATAATAATATGCTTAATGACGAATATTGCTAACCCGGTGCCAGGCACTTAACATATTGTAACTATAAAAACCTTCTGGTAGAATATAGCCGGGAGGTGTTTTTTGTTGGGCAGAAAGCCTGGGATAGAATATAAAGGTGAAGACATTAAAAAGGGAGCTAAAATACTGGTACAACTGATGAAACAATCAGCAAATACAGTAGTTTTAACAGGGGCGGGAATGGATACTGAAAGCGACATACCGGACTTCAGGGGGAAAAACGGACTTTGGAGAAATATGGACCCTAGGTTGGTTGCAAGTATTGACAGCTTTTATGAAAATTACGAATTATTTCATGAGTTTTACTCTGCTAGGATAAAACTTTTAGAAGATATTAAACCCCATGATGGACATTATATCTTGGCGAATTTTGAAAGACAAGGCATTATAAAAAGTATTGCCACCCAAAATGTATCAGGTCTGCACCATATGGCGGGAAACAAAAAGGTATATGAACTTCACGGCAATATAAAACGGGTAAAATGTAATCAGTGTAATCATGAGGCTGAGCTAAAAGATTTTTTGAGCAAGAAAAATTGCAACAAATGCGGGAATCTATTAAGACCTGGTGTTGTATTGTTCGGAGAGGCATTACCTAATGATGTTTGGGCTTTAGCTGAAAATGATATTAATAAATGTGATTTGCTGATTGTCATAGGAACCAGCCTTGAAGTCTACCCGGTTAACCAATTTCCCAAGATAGCAAATGGTAAAACCGCTTTTTTAAACAATGAAGACGTAAGTTTCGATCATGAATTTGATATAAAAATTATAGGAAAGGCAAAGGAAATCTTACAAGAGTTGAATGCAAGAGTAAAATAGTGACTGTGAGTCAAAGCAATACGATGAATAGCATTGTATGTCCAATTAATACACACTTACAAGGCACTTGATAGACTTCGTGGCTTATAAACTAAAAAAGACGGACAAAGTTGTAGATTTTGGATATGGTCGGGGTAGGGTAGCATATTTACATACATAACCGTTTTCACATACCGGTGACAGGGATTGATGTTAATGAGAAAACATATGAAGCACCTAAAAACAAAGCAAGATATAGTAAGTAGATATCATTTTTTATTATACGATGCCTAAGTATAAGAAATTCCTTCAAAAGAATACACCCTTTAAATTGTTAAATAAAGTGAGAGTGCCAGGGGCAAATGATAGCATTAAAAAGTTTTTAATTTATTGATATGGATAACGCAAGGAGAGGGAAGCAAGGTAAGCCGCCGGCAAATTTAGACATAAATCAATGTAATCAATTACTAACACCTCTTGGTAAAGTAGCGAGAGGTGTTTTGATATCTTGCTAGTTTATAATGGAAAAAGGGAAAAACAAGCACTGGAAATAAAAAAAAAGGCCTGCAGTAATAAACGAGAATTATTGACAATAGATTGGTCTAAAATATTGCAATAAAAAAGGTTGTCATCTGTTTTTATATATAGATGACAACCTTTTATCACTATAAAAACATCAGGATAAGCAATGTTCTTGTGGAATATTTATGCATCTAATGCAGCAAAGTATGCTGTGCTGGTCGCATTTTGAAAATTCGAAGGATTGGCCGCGTCGCCGATAACCCGGTAATCCATATGGGAATATTCAAGTGCCTGAGTTAGTTCATCGCAGTGAGATTTTTGACCAAAGGCAAGAACAATAAAATCAAAAGTATCCTTTTTGACTTCTCCTTCGTTTTCGTAGGTAACAACTGAATCTGTTGATATCTGAGTTACTTTAGACTTTATCAACACCTTTATATCCATTTCTTTGATTACTTCGAAGAGATCCATCATATTAGCACCTTCTAGACCGCATGCGATTTGATCCAGCATTTCAAAGATTGTAACTTTGTTTCCATGAGTGGCTAGCAGCTCAGCTGTTTCGCAACCGACGGTACCTCCTCCCAGAACGGCAACTTTTTTGTTTTTAGGAATATCAATTTTGCCAGACAGCAAATCCCAAGACTGGACGCCATTTTCAATTCCCGGTATGGGAGGCGTACATGGTAGGGATCCAGTTGCAACTAGAACCAAATCCGGATTCAATAATTTAATGCTTCTTAAATCCGCTTTAAAGCCTAAACGTATATCAATATCCCGTTTGGCAACTTGTGACGTGAACCACTCTTTGGCCCAGTTAACATAGTGTTTATGAGGTGGTACACTTGCTATATTTAACTGACCGCCCAGATGATTTTCAGCTTCAAGCAGTGTAACTTTATGGCCTCTGTCATAAGCTGTGATGGCTGCCTGCATGCCGGCAATACCTCCACCGACAATAACAACGTACTTATACTCTTTTGCTGGTGCAATCGTTGTGCTTAAAATACTTTCGTAACTTACTTCAGGGTTCAACACACATTGAATGGATTGGCTCTTTGCAAGATTGCCATAGCAGCC
>DUNY01000036.1 GCA_012839145.1 Thermoanaerobacterales bacterium | reverse complement strand
GAAGATGAGTCCTTTTCTTTTAATAAAACTTTGTTGAATAACCGAACAAAAACCGCGTTCATAAAAGAGCAGTTGGCTTTAAAAGCTCTTAACCACTTGCATAATAAAGGTTCTGTAAGCAGCACCGGTTTTTATTATGCATTGCCTATACCTATATATCATAATATTTACTTGAAGATTTCTGATTACCCTTCCACCAACGATACACAGTCTTCTATGTGCCTAAGTTTTATTATCAATACAAAAAACCTTGGAGCGGTCCTTATCGAACTTATGTATGTCAATGGAAAAGTTACTGCATCATCTACCTTTGAAGACAAAAAAGCCATGGATGCAGTTAAAAAGTTTTTAAATATAAATAAAAATATCCACAGCCTAATCAAGGCCATGGAGCTAAAAGTTGGAAAGGTATCGATAAAAGACTTCTTTTTTGGTGAAATAAAAAAACTGCCAATTTCAGGAATAAATATTAAGGTTTAATGTTTTAAAAGAGGTGAGCTGATAAGCTATGAGTGAAAAATTATCCATTGCGAAAAGCAAAAAGGCAGTAGCTCTAAAGTACAACAGCGCCGAAGATGCTGCCCCAAAAATCACTGCTTCCGGAAAAGGTTTATTGGCAGAAAAAATCTTAGAACTGGCTCGCAAAGAAAATATAGCCATATACAAAGACGCACCTTTGGTTGAAGCATTGATTCAACTTGATGTGGGCCTAGAAATCCCGCCTGAGCTTTATGGGGCTGTAGCTGAAATTCTGGCATTTATTTATGCTGTAGATGCGGCAAGTATTCCCGACTCAGATTTGGATGACTAATCAAATTCGGTTTCTATGTCGTATATTCCATCTATTTGTTTGAGTTTTTGCTTTATTTCTTCAAACTCCAATCCGTTTATCTTTTGTATCATCAATGTAATCATCAGTTTACCATCTTCAATGTTTTCCATTTTTACATCTTTTATACTGATATTCATCTCTCCCAGAGATGAACCCACTTTACCCAGTTGACCCGGGGTATCTTTAACCAACAATGTTAAAGGCTGTAAAAATTTCTTTTTTAAAACGAACCACTCTAGTTTGTTGAAAGCGATAAGGGTTAAAAGTATTAAAAATGTAGATACAACAGCACCGTAGTAAAAACCAACCCCTACGGCCAAGCCGATGGCCGATACTGCCCATAAACTGGCTGCTGTAGTAAGCCCTTTGACGGTAGCCCCTTCTATAATTATAGTGCCTGCCCCAAGAAATCCAATACCGCTAATAACCTGTGCGGGTATTCGCCCCGGATCCACATTGGTTATACCATGAAATTGGCTGAATATATAAAGGGATACAAGCATGATAATTGCAGATCCCAGGCAAACCAAAATATGGGTTCTGAATCCAGCCGGCTTATTAATGGTTTCCCTTTCCAAGCCTATGATTCCACCAAGTAAAATCGCTAGTATCAATCTTGCAGTTAACTCAAGATAACTAAGAGGCATTCCATCACCTCTTTTGTTGTAAATTCATATCCCATAAGCTTTTTCTCGTGGTTGATATGGCTACGGCTCCTGATGCCAAAGCTTTTTTAACTTCTTCTTCTGTTTCAATAAGCCCTCCTGCAATTATTGGGATAGCTACCCTGATCGCAATTCTTCCCAGGGTTTTAGTTAATACTCCCGGTAAAATTTCCACTGCATCAGGCTCTACCTGGCCGATGGTTTTTACGGCAGTATCCACTGCAAGGCTATCCAGGATAAATACCCTTTGAATTGTAAACATACCCATGCTTCTTGCACTCATGGCCAGGTTACTTCTTGTGGTAATAACCCCATCGGGTCTGATTTCTTCCACTATATATTTGGTTCCTTCACTGTCTTTGCTTATTCCTTCAACAAGATCTAGGTGTAAAAATGCTCTTTTTCTGGCTTTTTTTATGCAATGAACCACATACTTTATGTTTAAGATGCTCCCTGTCAATAAAAAAACACACTGGATTTTCCTGGATAATGCCGTATCTACATCGTCAATATCTCTTATAGCTGCAATAACAGGACATTTCTTGATATCGTCTAAGATTTCGTTGTTCAAAATATCACTCCCCAGTTACATCTCCTGCATACGGAACCTATTACTATGTTCTTTTTCATAACTTTCTAAATAGATTATACCGCTATTTACTCAACCGGTCAATTTTTACCTTTTACCTAGGCAGAAGTTGGAACCTTTTTATAAAATCATCGTCTAATGTTATAGAGTTTATTTATATTATACTAAGGAGGATTGTTTTAATGAAAAAAAGATTGGCCTTGATTTTAGTATTAACCTTTGTTTTTTCTAGTGTTGTTCCGGTCCTGGCTTTGACTAATACGGTCATTTCCCAGGAAAAAGCGGTGGAAAAAGTTAAAAACATATTTGATACGACTTCCTATGACCGATTTAATATAAACTATAACGAAAATGACGGCAAGAGGAAAGTTTGGGAACTGAACTGGTCTAATACCAAATCACCTTACGGTAGTTTGAGTGCAAGTATTGATGCAGATACCGGCGATATATTGCACATATATATGTATAAGGGTTATGACCCTGACAGAAAGACTTTGCCCATACCCAAGTATAACGAGGAAGAAGCAAGGAAAATAGCTGAAAATTTTGCTAAGAAATTACAGCCTTCAGAATTTGCCAAAACAAGATTGATAGACCGAGAGGAACCTGTCTATCCTTTGGAACGCACTAGTTACCGTGACAGTTATTACTTCAATTTCACCCGCATTGAAAATGATATACCTGTTGAGGGTAATGGTATCAATATGAGGGTGGGTGCCCATACCGGGGAAATTGAAAATTATTCCTTTAGTTGGTCCTGGGAACCTTTACCTCCGGCTGGAAATCTGATTTCCATGGAAGATGCGGAAAAGGTTTTTAGTGATGAAGTAGGGTTAAGGCTGGTTTACCAACGATATTTCGACTATCGTACCCGGGATGAAAATATAAAACTGGTTTATACTTTAGATGGACCTCGTGGAGTTTTAATTGATGCTGTTACCGGGAAGCTTCTTGAGGATGAATATTATGATGTCTATGGTAGAGGGGCTGCAGAAGAATCTATGAAGATGAGTGATTCCGGTTTCACGCCTGTTGAAATCAAAGAGGTTGAAGTCACAAAAAATTGCATTTCAAAAGAGGCTGCCATAGATATTGTAAAAAAGTATATTTCAATTCCCGATGGTTATAAACAACGTTCGGCAAATCTTTATGAGGACTATGACAATCCCGACCAAAAGATTTGGAATATCGATTGGCAAAAAACTGATGACGATGAAGGCGGATCAATATATGCCCAGGTCCATGCTATAAACTCCGAACTTTTGAGTTTTAATTTTTACGACTATGGTAGGTATTCAAAAGAATTTAAGCAAAAATATGGCAGAGCAGCGGCTCAAAAGAAGGCAGAAGAGTTTTTGAAGAAATTCCAGCTCAATCGCTTTGAAAATGTTCAACTGGAAGAAGAAAGAGAGCAGGTAACTAGCCCGGAGAAAATCCGTGAACATTATTTTAACTATACCAGATTGGTAAATGATATTCCTTATACCGCTAATGGGTTTAATCTAACTGTGGATGCTCAAAACGGTGAAATAACCGGCTACCGGATGAGATGGCATGATAGAGAGTTCCCAAATGCAGACGAAGTTTTGACAAAAGATGATGTAGACGCTCGTTTTATAAAGAATGTAGGGCTGGAATTGGTTTATGCATCTATATACAACTCTAAAGAACAAACTAGCAATTATAAACTAGTTTACAAAATCAAGCCTTCAAAGTCCTACACTTTTGATGCCTTTGATTTTAAACCTTTAGACTACAGTGGAAAACCTGTTGAAGAAGAAATCAAGACAATATTTACTGACATAAAAGGACATTGGGCTGAAAATGACATACAACTATTGGTGAATCTTGGTGTTATCAGATCTGCGGAAGATAAATTCCGACCCGATGAGGACATAACGGAAGGTGATTTCGTTAAGCTTTTGATGATAGCAAAAAATCATAGAATCTCCGATGACACCCCTATCCCAATTATTAAGCTTGAATCCCAAGATTCACAATCTAATGAGGATATCCAGAAATATATCGATGCAGCCCTGAAGCTGGGTTGGATAAAGCCCGGTGAAGCAGAGGTTAAAAGATTTCTTTCCCGGGAAAAAGCGACGGCTTTTGTAGTAAGGGCAATGGGATTTGAAAAAGTAGCAAGTCTTTCTGATATTTATAAAGATACAGTAAAAGATATTGCTTCCATAAAACCTGAGTATAAAGGTCATGTTGCCATTGCAATAGGCCTTAAACTCCTATCCTCAGCCGATGACGGCAACTTTAAACCTAAAAACAGTGTCAATCGAGCCCAGGCTGCAACGATTTTGGTCCGTATGCTTAAAAATGATAGTAATTAGTGAATAATTGAAACTGCAAAGGGTAGAATAATATCGAAGGGTTCGCAGTGGCTGAGCCAAGACTGCCGGAGGATCCAACGGAGGGTTTTCCGGTGGTCGGCCAAAGGTCGATGTCGGGTCTAAAGTTTTAGGGCTCGGCATCGGCCGGCGGGCAGAGGGCTATGCGTCTTGTAAGGCTCTATGATATAGCCAAACTATTATCATAGGGTCAAAAAAGAGGTGTAGTCTTCGAGCTAAGATCATCATGGGTTCCGCAGATTAATACAATATGGAGTGTTGCCCCGCAATACTTTGTTGCATTGATTGGAGGTCCGTAGCAGCCGGGTGGTTGCTACCGGCTTCTAAGGTACTCATGATGGTCGAGCATAGGTTGTTATGGGCTTTGTAACGGTCTATTGCAGTCGAAAGATCGCAGTGGGCTGTGTAGAGGTTCATAACAGCTGTAGCGAAGGTCACTGCGGGCTCTTTTTTGTATAATAAAATCCAAGAATCCAACTTCTCGTTTTTATTTTTATAATTTCGGCTTTTTTTATTCTTTGTTGCAGTGTACCGAGATGTTTACTTATCCCTTCCACCGCCTCTCCTCTACCTTGACGCATCTTCTTTTTTTGCTTCATAATAGTTTTCATACAGTCTAACATTTCTCACTTATGAAGTATTATTTTCAACCCTCGCTAAAAAACAAACTCTCAAATGTTTGATATGTTTATTTGGATTCATTTTTCAAATTACCTCGTTAATTTTCGTTTATTGAACTATTTTGCTTTAACTTTCACTGTTATTATCACTAAGCTTATGTTAACATATATTTAACTTGCAAAAAAAAATGGTTTACCTTACACTAAACTCTATATATGGTGATTAAAAATGGCTATATTAAATGTGACGAATTTAAATAAAAGTTTTGGTATAGACAATATCCTTGAAGACGTCAATTTTTTAATTGAAGAAAAGGATAAAATAGGATTGGTGGGTTTGAACGGGACAGGCAAATCCACTTTACTTAAAATACTTGCTGGAAAAATGACCTATGACAGTGGAAATCTTTTCATTGAACGAGGTATCAAGATTGGTTATCTGGCTCAAGGTGCAAAATTTGAAAGCCATCAAACTATTGGGGAGGCTCTTTCTTCTATTTTCCAAGAGCAGCACAATCAGGAAAAAGAATTACGTGAATTGGAAAACTTGATGTCTTCTCCGGAAGTCTATGAGGATGAAGCACGGTTAGAGAGCCTGATGCACCGATATTCCGTAATTTTCGAAGACTTTAAGACAAACGGCGGATTTGAAGTGGATAGCCGAATACGAGGAGTCCTTCGAGGCTTGGGTTTCGATGATGAGGACACCCCTATTTCAAATCTTAGCGGAGGCCAAAAAACCCGTCTTGCTTTAGGTCAGGTTCTTTTGGAATCACCGGATCTTTTACTTTTAGATGAACCTACAAATTATTTGGATTTAGAATCAATTCAGTGGCTGGAGGGATTTTTAAAAGACTATACCAAAGCTCTGCTGGTAGTATCCCATGACCGGTATTTTCTTGATAATGTAACCACAAAGATTTTCGAGCTGGACAACAACCGTGTTTCGATTTACAATGGCAATTATTCCGATTTCATGAGCAAAAAACATACCGCTATGATAATTTCGGAAAAGCATGAGGAAACACGACAAAAGGCGATCCAAAGGCTTGAAAGGAACATTCAGACCTTCATTTCTCATCGAAATTATATCCAGGCTGAAAGTCGTCGAAAAAGGCTGGAAGAGCTTCTTCCCAAATCCGTTTTAAAGAAAAACAGTTCTTCTATTAGGCTGAGATTTGATATGCAAAAAACCGGAGGGAAAGAGGTGCTCCAAATTGATGATTTGGGCTTTTCCTACGGAGATAAAAATATATTAAGCTCTGTAAATTTAAAGGTTTACCGAGGTGAGCGCATAGGGATAATCGGCCCCAACGGTATAGGCAAGTCCACCCTATTAAAGATTCTGGCGGGAGAACTGGAACCTCAGGAGGGCTGTATACATTTTGGTCATCAGATTGAGCCGGTATATTTTGATCAAGAACAACAGGACCTTTCTCCTGATGCAACAGTTCTGGATGAAGTGTGGAGCTCGGCGCCGGGTCTTAACTTGACAGAAATCAGAACTTTTTTGGGAAGTCTGTTGTTTTCAGGTGATGAAGTAGAAAAAAGCATTAAGGTGCTAAGCGGCGGAGAAAAAAGCAGGGTGGCTTTGGGAAAAGCAATCCTTCAAGGAGCAAATCTTCTTTTACTGGACGAGCCTACAAATCATCTCGATATATTGTCTAAAGAAAAGTTGGAAGATGCTTTAAAATCTTTTAACGGAACCATTATCGCTGTTTCTCACGATCGCTACTTTTTAACGAAAATCGCCACTCGAATTTGGGAATTTGATAATGGTAATATAACTGATATTAAGGGAAATTTCAATTATTACTTGGAGAAAAAGAACGAGAGCAAGAAAAATATCGTTTCAGAGTATAAGGAAAATAAAACCTTGTTACGGAAAGCAAAACTTCGAGAAAAAAAAGAGCGGGAGAAAAAACGACAGCAAAAAAAGAGGCTTAAACAGTTGGAAGAAAGTATCCTGGAAAAAGAGATAGAACTGGAAAAACTTGAACTCATGCTGTGCCAACCGGAAGTATACAGCAACCCTAAAAAGGCACAAAAGGTAAATTCGGCATACAATCAACTGATTTCCGATTTGGAACAGCTATATGAACAGCTGGATCAGGAAGCATAAAAGGAGCGATATACTTGAAAGAAAACTTTATTACTCTTGGAATAGAAACTTCTTGTGACGAAACTTCAGTGTCGGTGGTGCAAGACGGCAGAAAAATATTGTCAAATGCTATTTTTTCTCAGATTAAACAGCACGCAAAATTCGGCGGTGTAGTACCGGAAATTGCCTCCAGGCAGCATCTTGAAGCAATTTCCCATGTAACGCAAAAATCCCTGGAAGATGCCAAAATTAGCTTTGACGATGTGGATTTGATAGCGGTCACCCACGGACCCGGTTTGGTCGGAGCCCTGTTGGTAGGAGTGTCCTATGCCAAAGGTTTAGCCTATGCACTTAACAAACCCTTGGTAGGTGTAAATCACATTGAAGGGCATATTTTTGCTAATTTCCTTGAAACTGATTTTACCCCACTCTTTTTATGCTTAGTGGTATCTGGAAGCCATTCTCATTTGATACATGTGAATAATTACGGCAATTATGAAGTTATGGGAAAAACGGTGGATGATGCGGCCGGTGAAGCCTTTGATAAAGTTGCCCGGGCTTTAGGTCTGGGGTATCCCGGAGGTCCTCTTATAGATAAATATGCAAAACAGGGAGATGAAACGGCTATACCTTTTCCTGTGGCCCATTTCAAGGAAGGTGATTTGTCTTTTAGTTTTAGCGGTATAAAGTCTGCTGTTTTAAATTATTTAAATCATCAAAGACAAAAGGGGCTTCCTATAATAGTGGAGGATGTGGCAGCTAGTTTTCAAAAGGCCGTGGTAGATGCTTTGGTGGAAAACACCTTGAAGGCAGCAGAAATGAAAAAAGTCAAGACAATTGCCTTAGCCGGTGGGGTCGCAGCTAACAGCCGCCTGCGAGAGGAATTGAGCAGTAGAGCCGGAACGGATTTTAACGTTCAATATCCGCCTATGATACTTTGCACCGACAATGCTGCCATGATAGCTTGTGCCGGGTATTACCGCTATATTATAGGAAATGAGGCCGATATGACTCTAAACGCATATGCAAACTTAAAGCTATTTTAAGTCATTAGAAGTTGTCTGTAGAAAGGTGCAGATGACAGCATCGGAATTTCCACGTATTGCCCAAACCACGATAAATGAAAGCACTTTCTGTCATTCCGAAGGAGCAAAGTGCCTGAGGAATCTTATAAGATCCTTCAAGCAAAGTCTTCAGGATGACAAATTAGAGGTGCTTTTATAGTTGCAATGACAACGAAGTGAGGTTTTCATGGTAAAGGTTTAATAAAATTAAATTTATTTTCTGGAGGAAGAAATGCGCAGAGTAAAAAGGCATCAAGCAGGAGAGGTCAATTCTCTATGGTTTTGGTATAAAACCGTTAACCCGTTAAAGGTAGTGCTTAATTTTATAGTGATTTATATCGCCCGGTTTATCCCGCATCTTCCCTTAAAAAACTCCCTATATAGGATTATAGGGATGAAAGTTGGTAAAAATGTGTCAGTGGGTTTAATGGCTATGTTTGATATATTTTTTCCGGAACTTATTGAAATCGGAGACAATACCATAATAGGATATAACTCGACAGTACTTGCACATGAGTACATGGTAAAAGAATGGGGAAAGGGAAAGGTTGTTATAGGTAATGATGTAACAATCGGTGCCAATGTTACCATACTGGCCGGAGTTGTTATAGGCGACGGAGCAACGGTTTCAGCCTGTTCACTGGTTAACAGGGATGTACCTGAGAATTCATTTGTAGGAGGGATACCCATAAAGCCTTTAAAGTGAGTCTTTCCACATAATTACCGCATCTTCTCTGTCGTCCAGGTAGTATCCACGGCGGATGCCAATGGGTTCAAAGCCCAATTTGGAATATAGATTTTGGGCTATATAATTGCTTTTACGAACTTCCAGGGTCATTTTTTTCGCTCCCCGGGTTTTAGCCGCTGCCATGAGTGATCGCATAAGAAGTTCTCCTATACCTAGGCCGCGGTATTCCGGCAGTACTCCAACATTGGTTACATGAGCTTCATCCAGAATTATCCACATTCCCCCGTAACCAATAATTTTGCTCAGATGTTTTGCTATGATGTAATGGGAAAATTGGTTATCCCTAAGCTCACAGGTAAAGGAATAGCGGGACCATGGGGTAGTGAAACATCGTTGTTCCACTTCCATTACCTCATCCAAATCCTTCATTTGCATTACCTCTACTGTCAGGTCATGGTTAGCTCTTTGCTCCATAGCGTTCCTCCCACTTTTCCTCGGCATTGGATTTTCGGATATAAAAGGGTTTAATTGAAAAGCAGTCTTTTGTATTTCCCCTATTATATTCATGTAAAGCCGACGCAGCAATAGACGAAGCTCGAGGCATGGAAAATACAGGATGAGCAGGTATGATGTTTTCTACCACTTGACTAATGTTTTCCATTGATTTTCTTAGTAAGTGTACACCGTCACCTAAAACTATCACCTTCTTGTCAAAAGCTGAAATTTCTTTGAGCAGTTTATCTGCTTTAATCAATCTATAATCCCAAAGTCGTTTCAATTCATCCTGTTCCCAACGGTAGAGAGAAGTGTAGACCTCATGACGCTGAGCATTTATCATCGGACATAAAATATCTCTCGTACCCATAAGATTATATGCCAAACCATCAAGGGTATTGACTCCAATCATTGGTTTTTTCAGTGCATGAGCTATGCCTTGAGCACATGCCATTCCTATGCGAATTCCCGTAAAAGATCCCGGACCTTTTGCAACTGCCACCACATCTACGTCATTTACGGTTATCCCTGAGTCCTCTAATACTTGATTTAGAACAACCATCATTTTTTCTGAATGGGTCTTTTTATTGTTCACTATATATTCAGAAAGGAGTTTTTCCTCATTCATTACGGCTATGGTTGCCACAATTGAGGATGAATCAATTCCTAAAACCTGTGTCATTTGCTCAGCTCCCCGATCATCTTGTCATAATGAGGGCTGTCTGATGTAAATCTAATTCGACGACGCCCATCTTCCAACACTGTGAAATCTATCCACAGCACATCGGTAGGCAGCATCTCCTTAACTTTATCAGCCCACTCCATAACTACGATAAAACCCTGCAAATAATCGTCAAAACCAATGTTCTCCAGCTCTTCAAGGCTTTTAAGCCTATAAGCATCCATATGTGCAAGGGCAACCGGGTCATGATATTCATTAATTATAGTAAAAGTCGGACTGGTAATAAGTTCGTCCATACCCAGACCTCTAGCTATACCACGCGTAAAAGCCGTCTTACCTGCCCCTAAATCTCCTGTGAGAGCTAAAAAATCCCCCTCAAAAAGAAGCTTGCCCAGTGATGCCCCCAGTTTTTCTGTTTGCTCCACACTTTGGGTTTCAAAAATTATTTCCATTGTACTCATCCTATTTTACTTTAAAATCATTTGTAATCATTATACCACAAATTGTAATTGAGCAAAATCTAAAGGGTACAAAAGGAACGGCATTGAATAGTCAATGCCGTTACCATTCCGTTTGACGACTACAATGAGCTATTAGTTGAATGTTTCCTTATAGATTGCCAAATAATAAGGCCTTAGACTCATAAAGAAATATTTTACTTGAACTTACAATTTTCATATACTATTTCACCGTTTATTACGACACAAGAGGGCTTGGATTTTATATCCAACGGATGTCCATTCCATACAACCACATCGGCATCTTTACCTTTTTCAAGGCTTCCCAGGCGATCGGCAATGCCCAATATCTCGGCTGCATTGATAGTAATGGCTGCCAATGCATCTTCTTCCTTCATGCCCTCACGCACCGCCAAAGCGGCACAAACAGGAAGATATTGTATGGGTATAACGGGATGATCAGTCATTATTGCAACTTTAACACCCTTTGCGGCAAGAATTCCCGGTGTTATGAAGCTCAAGTTTTTAAGTTCCACCTTTGAACGGGACGAGAAAGATGGTCCCACTACAGCCGGGATGTCCAGTTCTGCCAGTTCATCGGCTATCAGATGGCCTTCAGTACAGTGTTCAATGACCATATCCACATCAAATTCCTTTGCTATTCTCACTGCTGTCATAATGTCATCTGCCCTATGGGCATGGGCTCTCAAACGAAGCTTTTTATCTAAGACATCACATAAAACCTCCATTTTAAGATCCCGTTCCACTGTTTTGTCCTTATCTGGACTGCTCTTTTCAAGTTTAACCTTATAGTTTTGAGCATTGACCAAGGCCTCCCTCAGTAGAGCGGCAGTCGCCATTCTTGTAGCAGGCATTTTTTTCTGCTCACCGTATACCCTCTTGGGATTTTCCCCAAAAGCAATTTTAAGGCCGGCGGGCTCTTTGACCACCATATGGTCTATGACTTTGCCGTAAGTCTTCATGGCAATGGATTGCCCACCGATAACATTGGCACTGCCCGGTCCGGTAAAGGCACAGGTAACGCCACCTATCACCGCATCTTCAAAAGCCTTGTCGGCAGGATTTATAGCATCAAGAGCCCGAAGCTGAGGTGTCACAGGATCGGTCCACTCATTGCCTTCTTCCCCTATCTCCCCTACCGCCTCTTCAAAAATACCTATATGACTGTGTGCGTCGATAAACCCCGGAAAAATAAAGTTACCCTTTGCATCAACCACTTTCCCATCTTCTGGAATGGCAAGCTCCCGCCCAACTCCCTGTATTTTGCCGTCCTCCATCAACACAGTTCCTTTATCAATAACCTCACCGGCCATAGTATATACCTTGCCATTTACAATCGCTAGCATATTAGTTCCTCCTACTGAAATATATTTAAACAATATTATTGATTTAATGTAAAAAAAGACGGGTTTTTACCCCATCGGATGATTTCATATTATACCTCGTGTTAAAGCCAACATTGCCCTAAACACCTTATAGGTTTCAAGATAGTCCCTTCCTGTATAAATTACAGTTCGAGCGTCTTTTCGTATTACACCCGGTATTAAAAGTGCCATGGCTGCCATATCCGACACGGTAAAGGAGACCTCTAATTCTACCGAGTCCCTTTCCACTGTGGGTTTAAAAGACCGGATTTTCTTCATAGCTTCGGCAACACCGGCCTTTAGGCGAATCTCAACTTGGCTGAAGGGATATATTTTAGCAGCGGTACGACATACTGCTTGCTTTACGACCACTCCTATGTGGTTATTTAACTCTTCTCGAGCACATCGAATAGCATTTTGGTCTCCGGATATAAATACAACGGGCACACGATAATACCCTGCCAATCGACCGTTTAAACCTGCTTCGCTCATAGGTCTGCCATTAATCTTGGCACTTAATACTCGAAAGGTATACGTATGATCTATTATGGCATCTGGACTCCCTGCACGAGCATGGTATCCAACAAAAAACACTCCATCAAAGGATCTATCAATTCCTTCCATCATGCTGAGAGGTTTCGGGCTGCCGCTGATGAGGGAAACTCCGGCGGAATCAAGTTCTTCAATTAATATATTGTCCATATCACCGTGGGCGTCATTTACAACTATATCCCTCGCCCCATGTTCAAAGGCCGATTCAATTATGGCATTGACTTCTCTAGTCATCATACGTCGAGCTCTTTCAAACTCTCGAGCACCGGAATCTATCTGCTGCATGGAAACAACCCCGGAGATTCCTTCCATATCAGCTGAAATATAAATTTTCACTGTAATTACCATCCCTTTCGGCCTTTATCTGATAGTTCATTGTTCCGGTCTTCTTTTAGCTGCATCTATCATGACTTGAAATAATCTCAAATTTACCGGGTCATCTGTCAGCTCTTCAGGATGCCACTGCACTCCAAGACAAAATACTCCCTTTTGTCTTAACTCCATGGCTTCAACAATACCATCCGGAGCTGTAGCGGTAATTTTATAACAAAGAGCCGGTTTCTTTACCGATTGGTGATGAAAACTATTTACTTTTATACGCTTTTTACCTATTATTTTAAAAAGTAAAGACTCTTCTTCAATAATTTTGATTTCATGACTTTTATGCCATCTTGGTGCATTTTGAATGTGTTTTAAGGATTCCTTTATCTCAGAAGGAATGTCCTGATAAAGATTTCCGCCCATTACTACATTCATTACCTGCATTCCACGGCAGATGCCCAGTAGAGGTTTTGATAATCTAATAACTTCACCGGCCATAAAGATTTCCGCTTCATCCCTAATTGGGCATACATTGCCGAGCTTAGGATGTGGTAGCTCGTGAAAATAAGAAGGATCTATGTCGGGACCACCTGATATGATCACCCCATCCAGTCTTTCTGCTAAGGCTTTCAGGGCGGCTTTATCTCTAAGTGGCGGTATGGCCAAGGGTAGACCTCCGACCCGTTCTACGGCACTATAATATCTTTCCTTTATATTTGCCTTGTTGTTGCAATTATCAAAGGACATGGTTATACCTATTAAAGGCTGCACCGGTTCTCCCTCCCCCTTTAAAATTGAAGAGACTTCATTTATAGAGGGACGAAGCCCCCCTCTATTCCCACACAGTGCCCTTACCACGATAAACGAAAGTGTCATTTTGAGCACAGCGAAAAATCTTAAAATCCTTCGGTCGTTGCCTCCCTTAGGATGACAAGAATATTGCTTTCATTGCAATGTTAGTCAAGTCCACACCGATCTTAACCGCCTTTTGGCATTCGCTTATAGTGGCGGGGGACTTAGGGCGG
>DUNY01000339.1 GCA_012839145.1 Thermoanaerobacterales bacterium | reverse complement strand
GTATAATATAATTATGCCCTTTTCTCCCTGTTCCATTAAACGATTGATGATATTAACGGCTCCAATGGGATTTTTCATGCCAATAAAATCCATCATTTCAAATACATTACCTTCCAGAGATTTGTAGAAGATGTAAGACAAATCTTTTTGCCGGATTTTTTGTTTTTCTCCTAAGAATGCTGCAATCTTTTTTAGCTCATTATCGGTTTGATGCAAATCTCCTGTAAATTCAGCTATAAAATATGCGGTCTTCAAATCTACACTTTTACCATACATTTCAACTCTTTGCTGTATCCAATATGCCTTATTTTTTAAAGAAAGTGGCTTAAATTCACGAACTGTTCCTTTTGATTTAATCATTTTGAAGATTTTTTTCCGCTTATCAGCTTTCAGACTAGTGAAGATCAAATATGTATGATCAGGTATCATCTCCAGCTTTTTTATAAATTCATCCTGTTTTTTACCGGAATCCTCCTGACGGCTTTTCCCACTTTCAAAAAAGCGGGCATCATATACCACTACCATTTTTTTTGCTGTCACCATCGGTACAGTATTGCATGCATTGAGTATATCCTCTTCAATTACAGTCTTGCCGTCAATGGGAATAAAGTTGACAGTATCCAAATAATCCGGTACGATCTTGTGTCTAATTTTATTAATCTCCTCTTTTATCAAGAGTTTTTCTTCTCCAAAAAAAAGAATAAGATTTTTCATGGTTTTTTTAGCTCCCCGGGAATTGTTGTATATATTTTAACATCTTTGCCGGAAATTTTAAAGCTGATGGCTCCGTGGATATCCGTTCTCAGAATAGTTGCACCGTTGTCTTTCAATAACTCTATTACTTGTGGTGAAGGATGGCCGAAATTATTATCTTTTCCTGCTGAAATAACGCTATATAAAGGCCTTACCTTTGATAAAAATTCCCGGGATGTAGATGTATGACTTCCATGGTGCCCTACTTTCAGAACATGAGCTCCAATATCAATTCCAGAGCTGATCAAACTTCTCTCCCCCTCATATTCCAGATCACCAGTAAATAAAAAGTCAAATCCCTTGTAGCTCATTTTTAGCACAACTGAGTTGTCATTGCTTGAAAAGTTTTTCTGTGTATCACCAACGGGATTTAGAACATCAAAAGTGATATTATCGAAGGTAAACTGTTCTCCCCTCTTAACCTGTATGGTTTTTATTTGTTTTTGTCGGGCAATCTCAACCATCTCTTCATAAATATTACAATCTTCAGGTACACCGTAAATAATATTTTTCACTTTCATGGATCTTAATATTGATAACAGACCTCTTGCGTGGTCATCATCAAAATGAGTAAAAACCACTACATCAATTTTCTTTATTCCTTTGGAATAAAGAAAAGGTTGTATTATATCATCACCTGTATCAAAGTCGCCGCTGTAATAAGGCGGTATGCCACCGCCATCAATTAATATGGCTTTTCTGCCTTCAGTTTGTATAAGAATGGCATCCCCTTGTCCCACATCTATAAAAGTCACCTCGAAGCCTCCGGAAGAAAGGATAATCGGAAAAAAAATCAATAGTATCAAACAAACTGCACATGCTTTTTTATACAGTGATTTAATTTCGTCAGAGAAGGGTGTAAAATCAAATACTATAGCCAGTAATGCAAAATATAGAATAATGCTAATGGGAGGCAATGCTGGGACCACTATGGTTGCAAAAGGTAGTTCTGAACTTATAAGAATAATCTTTTCTACAATATATAATAAAAAACCCGGTATTTTAACAAAAAGTGACCCAAGGGGAATAAATATCAACCCGATAATCCCCGAAAAAAGGCCGCTGATTAATATCAAGCTTACTAACGGGACTACCAAAAGGTTGGTAAAAAAACCAATTAAAGATATTTTAAAAAAATAATACGCTAAAATTGGCCCTACCACCAGCTGAGCAGATATGATAACAGACAATGAGTCCCTGAGATATACGGGTAAACCCTCAAGAATTCTTCTAAAGTGAGCGAAAAAAAGGATTATGCCGACTACTGCTGCATAGGAAAGCTGAAAGCTGACGGAAAAAAGATTCAGTGGATTTAAAAATAACAAAACAACGGCCGAAAAACACAGACTGTTTAAGGGGTCATTTTCCCTCCCCACAGCTTTAGCCAGCATAAAAACCATTATCATAATGGCAGCTCTTAAGACCGATGGGGATAACCCAGCCATAAAACTGTAAAATATGGTGGTAATACTTCCTATGATGAGGGAAAGGAAGCCGGATAAGCCAAATCTGTGAAATATCAGTTCAAGTGCAGCATAAATGATGCCCGTATGTAGACCTGATACAGCCAAGACGTGGGCCACTCCACCGTTTTTCACAGCCTTCATGGTTTCCCCCGGAATATTATCCTTTATCCCTAGAGCAATACCAACCATCAGTGACGACAAGTTTGTAGGAAGGTATGATTCATAAAAAGCCGTTAAATGCTCTCTTAGGTTTAAAGCAGCTGCAACGAAAGAATTCGTCTTGTGTTTTCCAATATTTTCTATTTCCCGGGAAAACATCGTCGTGGAAATGCCTTTTTGCAAAAGGTATGCCCTATAATCAAAACCGTTTGGATTTCGCCGACCTGGAGGTATTTTTAGCTTCCCGGTAAACTTGATAATATCACCGTAGCGGTATATGGTGCTATTATCATCAACAAGGGAAGATAGTCGCACCTTTCCCGTTACGCTCCTATCCCCTTCTTCCTGGGGTAAGTATAATGCTTTTACATCATATATGACTCGGTCTTTTTTTACTGTAGGTGCATCACTTACCACACCTACCAAAGTTTGCTCTTTTTCCGCAAAATCGACTATCGTTCCCGCCATTTTGTCGAGCCTGAAATTGTAATAAAAAGCTCCAAAAAGGACTATGGCAATCACAAGCAGAACCATTCTTGTTTTTTTATTATTAGTTATGATACTTATTAAAAGGCTGACGATGGATATTACAACAGAAATACCAGGTATTTCTATAAAGGACCCCATTACTATGCCGTATACAAAAAAAGAAGCAAAAAATAGAAATGGACGATACATATTACAGCTCCTTAATTTTTTATATCAAAAAACCTTTTTTAGATTTTAAATAATTGATTTTCAGTCTTATATGTTACAAGATCAATGGACGCCTTTTTGTTTCCCCTTTCTTGCTGTATTGATTCATAATTATATAAAGGTGGTTATACCAGTTGTTTTAGGATTAATAACCTTTTGTGTTTTTCTATCAAAACACCCATTTTGTTTTTATGTAAGGACTTTAAAGTAATTTATAAAAATCCGTAAATTACTTTGGTTATCATTTTTCTTAATTTGGCATTATTCTACAAGCTTCCCATAAAATCCTTCCACAAAATCCCGCCATTTTTTTTGCTATAATATCACACCCGTTTTTTCAATATAATGCATGAAACAAATTTAACAAAGCTGCTGTAATGTCAGATAAAGCATATAGATGTAATCTCATCACTTTTCACAATAACGGTAAAATAATTTATTAAGATAGCAGGAAAAACGTTTTTTATGGTGAATAATATATATAATATAATAAATATAATAATAAGCTTTTTT
>DUNY01000225.1 GCA_012839145.1 Thermoanaerobacterales bacterium | reverse complement strand
CCATTTCTGTACCTATCTCTACTAATTCACTATTCTCCAAAAATTCGCTGGCCAGGTGATTGGCCGCCATCAAGCCTCCGGCAATACAAGCAGCACTACTTCCTAGGCCTCTTGCTAAAGGGATATGATTTTCCAATACAATTTTTAATGGTCTAGTTATATTGGCACGTTTTAAGACCCGAATTGCTGCTTGGTAAACTAAGTTTGTTTCATCTAATGGGATTTTATCTACACCTTCACCTTTTACATGAATCTCTAGTTTATCTGAAAACTCCATATTAATGTAGTTATAGAGCCCTAAAGATGCACCCAGGCAATCAAAGCCCGGACCGAAATTTGCTGTAGTAGCAGGAACTTGAATTCGTACCATACTCTCACTCCTACCCGTATATTTCACTTTCTAAAACCTCTATACTAGCTTTAAGCACTGTGGGTTTAACGCCACTATTAATAGCAGTGTCCGGGTCTTTTAAACCATGCCCAGTCAATACTGCTACAACCTTTTCTCCCTTTTTTAAAACCTGAGCTTTGCACATTTTTATAATACCTGCTATCGAAGCAGCTGAAGCCGGTTCCACAAAAACTCCTTCCCTTTTTGCTAGTATTTCATATGCCTCAAGAATCTCATCATCTGTTACTTTTTGTATTTTACCACCGGAACTTTTGGCCGCTTCCACGGCATATTCCCAACTGGCTGGATTGCCAATACGAATGGCAGTTGCGATGGTCTCTGGTTTTTCGATTATCCTGTTTTCTACAATAGGTGCTGCACCGGCAGCCTGAAAACCCATCATTTTAGGTAGTTTGTTGGTTTTTTTAAGGGAATAATATTCCTTAAAGCCTTTCCAGTAAGCTGTTATATTTCCTGCATTCCCCACTGGAATCGCAAGATAATCCGGCGCCTCATTTAGTTCATCGCAAATTTCAAAAGAGGCAGTTTTCTGACCTTCGATTCTATGTGGGTTTATTGAATTAACAAGAGTAATAGACCTTCTTGAAGAAAGTTCCCTTACCATTTTCAATGCATCATCAAAATTTCCTTGTATAGCAATCACTTTAGCACCGTAAGCTATTGCTTGAGCAAGTTTTCCCATGGCAATAGCACCATCAGGAATAAGCACTACGCATTTTAAACGGGCTTTGGCTGCATAAGCTGCCGCTGAAGCCGAAGTATTTCCTGTAGAAGCACAAATGACTGCTGAAGCTCCGTCTTCTACAGCCTTAGACACAGCAACGGTCATTCCCCTGTCCTTAAAAGACCCTGTAGGATTCAAGCCTTCATATTTTAAATAAATCCGTGCCTCGGTATCTAAATAATCTTCAAGGTTCTTTGCTCGAAGCAAGGGCGTATTACCTTCATAAAGTGTTATAATGTTTTTTTTATCTTTAACAGGAAGATAGGAGAAATAACTGTTGATTACTCCTGTTTGGATGCCCATTTAACGTTCCCCCTCAACTCTAATAACTGTAGATATTTCAGCAACCTGTTTATAAGCTTGAATTTCACTTAGTGCATCCTGAAGATTTTGAAATGGCACATCATAAGTGACTATGACTATTTCAGCAGTACCATTCATGGTATTCTTTTGAAACACTTTTGACAGACTGATTTGATTTTCGCCAAATGCTCCAGCAATTTTGGAAAGCACACCTGGCCTGTCAAGAACTCTAAGTCTTAAATAGAAGCTTGTGGTAGCAGCTCCCGCATCCATCACATTCAGATGGTTATAACAGGTGCAGTGGATTTTGCTCCCATTTTTATGTTTAATAGCTTCCATAATATCAGCAACTACCGCGCTGGCGGTAGGCATTTTCCCAGCTCCCAAACCATAAAACATAACCGGTCCCACGGCGTCCCCTTCAACCATTATTGCATTAAACGTTCCTGCCACACTAGCTAAGGGGTGGTCTTCACGCAATAAAACAGGTGTTACCGAAACTTCTACACTATTTTCATGCTTTTTACCAATAGCAATAAGTTTTATAACGCTGCCCATTTCCCGTGCATATTGTATATCCGCGGGGCTAATGCTATCTATACCTTCAGTATATACCTGTTCCGGGGTTATCCGAGTATTAAACACGATTGAAGATAATATAGCTAGCTTTCTTGCCGCATCAAATCCTTTTACATCATTTGTGGGGTCACTTTCTGCATATCCTTTTAGCTGAGCCTCTTTCAAAGCTTCACTAAAGCTCTTTCCCCTTTCGCTCATTTGACTTAAAATATAATTGGTGGTACCGTTTAAGATTCCGATTATCTTTGTTATTTCATTGGCTGACAAGCATTGTTTCATAGGCCTTATAATAGGTATTCCTCCACCCACGCTGGCTTCAAACAATAAATTTACATTCTTTTCTGCTGAAAGTTCCAGGAGTTCTTTTCCGTGTTTAGAAATTACTTCTTTATTGGCGGTTATGACATGTTTCCCGCGACTTAAAGCTTTCCGAATATAAGTATGAGCCGGTTCTTCCCCTCCCATGACTTCAACAATTATGGAAATATCCTCATCTTCTAAAATATCTTCAAACTTATCAGTTATCTTTCCTTCTACTAATGTCGGTCTTTCCTTGTTCAAGTTTTGTACAAGAACCTTCTTTATGTTTATCCTATCACCGATTCTCTTTGTTATTGTATCATTATTTTTTTCTATTAATTCAACAACACCTGTTCCTACAGTACCTAAACCCATAATTCCTATTTGCATTACTTTCAACCTCTCCCTTGTATTGTTATCCTTGTGCTACTATATCGACTTTTTGAACGCCTTCTTTATTGTGTATTATCTCTAAGAGTTCTTCGACATTTTTGTTTAAATTTCCGGTTTCAAAAGATATTGTAACACTTGCCATATTTTGAATGGGTATATTTTGATTAATGGTTAATATATTGCCATGGGCTCTTGCAATCTCATCCAGAATGCCAGATAATACACCAGGTATATGCTCTAACAATAATGAAATAGTTACTATTTTACCCATGCTGGCTTCATAAAATGGAAAAATATAATCCCTGTACTTGTAAAAAGCGCTCCTGCTCATGCCGACAAATTCAGTAGCCTCGTTAACAGTCTTTGCTTTCCCACTTTTTAAAAGTTCTTTTGCTTTAACGGTTTTCTTTAAAATTTCCGGCATTATTTTATCTTTTATTATGTAAAAACCGCCTTTTTGTACCAAGAGCCAACCCCTCCTAATTGTTCGCACAATACATACAATCATTCATGTATGGGAGACATTATAGCATAACACCAGATAAAAGACAATACCTTAAATTCCTTTATCGATATAATTGACTTGAGATTTATTTAAAAATATTAACTCTGCTTTTATTTGATCTAATAATAATGCTATAATAATTATACCCAAATATGAGGAGGAGTACCTTTTGGATAAAATAATAAAAAAACCTTCTTTTTTATTGATGCTATTTTTTATAAACCTCATCGGTTCCGTTTACGGTTTTTATTGGTACAGGCAGCAGGTATCAGAGACTCCGGGAATTTTAAAAGTTTTTGTGCCAGATAGTCCAACAGCCTCTCTACTTTTTACATTGGCACTTTTAATGATAATAATAAAAAAGCCCAAGCCTTTTATGACGCTGGTAGCATGTGGCTGGCTTATAAAATATGGGCTTTGGGCGGTAATAATTAATACTCACTTTTTGTTAATGGGCGGAGATTACACCTTTACAAATTTTCACCTGACATTATCTCATTTAGGCATGGCTGCAGAAGGTTTTTTGTTTCTAAATAAGAGTGAGTTTAATATAAACCATATACTGACTTTAACTGCTCTTATGTTAATCAGTGATGTTGTGGATTACAGTCTTGGAATACATCCCTGGCTTTTTGCACAAAGCCAATGGAACATAGCTGTTGTTTCGATTATTTTATTGACAATTTTCATCAACCTTTATTGTTTCTTGTTGTATAAAAATCGGTGCTAACAAAGCCTCTGAATAACTCGGGTTTTTTATTGACTTTCAGTATAATTATTTGTTAAGTAACATAGTTTGCTTGGGAAGTCTGTCAAATCAAATAAAGGTTTTAACACGAATGCATGAATATTACTAATATGCAGGGTGTTATTCATTTTTTGGAGGCTTCATAGCCACTTTGGTTTTTTATAAACTCAGGGCACAATTCTTTAAGTAAACATTTGTCACATATGGGATTCTTGGCACGGCAAATGTTGCGCCCATGGTGGATTAACCAATGATGTGCTTTTATCCACAAGGATTCTGGTATTTTTGCCATCAAATCCCTCTCTACGCCAAATACATCTTTCTTATCTGAAAATCCCAAGCGATGTGCCAGCCTGTATACATGAGTATCTACCGCAAATGCAGGTTTACCATAGGCGTTGGCCAAAATAACATTACCGGTTTTTCGCCCAACTCCGGGAAGTTTTACTAATTCATTAAGAGTTGATGGTACTTGACCGTCGTATTTCTCTAAAAGTAGTTTTGAGGTTTCTATAATGTTTTTACTTTTTTTTCTGAATAGGCCGCATGTTTTAATATCTTGCTCCAACTCCAACTTATCCGCCGCGGCAAAATCTTCGGGCCCTTCATATTTTTTAAAAAGTACTTCCGTAACCTTGTTAACCCTTTTATCGGTGCATTGAGCCGATAAAATTGTGGCAATCAATAATTGGAATGGGTTTTTATAGTTAAGGGCCGTGGTAGCATTAGGATATAATTGGTTTAGCTTTAAAAGAAGGACAGATATGCGTTCCTGCTCTTTTTCGGATATTATCTTATCGTCTTCCATTTGGATCTCCCTTGTTAAGCTTAAGTTTCACTGGATTTACGCTGCATTTTTTGATTTGAGGATTTCCTTCAAAATGTCAATAGCTTTTCTAAGCTGTATATCTTCCCGTGAGGTAAGATTTTTATAAATAGCATCGTCCATTGCCTTATAAAAGTTAGTATCCACAATACCTGTTAAAGAAAGGCCCGCTTGTTTCTGCAATGCTTTTACAGCTTGCTCAGTCCTTGGACCGAAAACTCCATCCGGCTGTGTGTTAAACAAGTTTAAAAATTTCAATCTTTGTTGAATGCCTAATACATCCAAGCCAACATTTCCATAGCTCAGCGTTTTTTGATTGTTTAAAGGAATAAAAT
>DUNY01000272.1 GCA_012839145.1 Thermoanaerobacterales bacterium | reverse complement strand
CTATAATAACAGCGTCTTATTTAAAAAGGATCCTTTGCCGTCATCTTCGCCTCAGAAGAGCTTCTACACAAAAATAAGGATGATTCTTAAGATGACATGGGGACGTTTCGTTTGTCATCAACGAATACCAGTAACAAAACACCACCAACAAAAGCAACGACAATACATGAATCATATATGTTTTATAGGGTGTGGTTGACCGCATCACACTAAATATGACAACAGTCTTTTTAAAATGAGATTATCGAGGGAGGTATAGCCACCATGGGAACAGTTTCAGGAAGAGTGGGCGGAGCCATAGGAGGATATGATATCAGTGCCACTGTGGAAAATGGGATAATTTCCGGCCGAATTGGCGGCATGATTTTTGGAGATGATATAAACTTAACTTACTCTATGGAAGAAGGATTTATAAGAGGTAGATTGGGTGGAAGGGTGCTTGGAAAAAGTGTTGAGGGGAAGTTAAGTCAAAACTCACTATCAATACGAATAGGCGGAATGCTGGACGGCAATAACCTGGATCTTGAAACCGATGGTAATTCGGTATATGGTCGTTGTGGCGGGCCTGCAATCGGTTTTGATGTAGAAATTGATTTCTTTGAAGGTCAGGCTGTTGGACGGCTGGGCGGCGGGGTTGTCGGTATGGATGTAAAAGGATCCGTCACTGATGTAGAGCCGATTATCGCCGGAGCATTATTTGCCATTACTTATTATCTATACAAAGTAAACCATCGAAACAGCGGTAGCGGAAGTTCCGGTGGAAACCAATAGACACTATATTTTTAATAAAAAATAACTCTAGTGTAGAAAGTGACTTCGGTGAAGATAACGGTACCTCTCCCTAAAGCAAGACCTGTTGTTATTCGGAACGGTCAAAGACCGTTCCCTACATGGTCCCGTACTACGCAGGGGCTTGCGGTAATTCGGCGTCCTGCCGAGTGCCCGTCAGCGTGCGTCCTGCACACTACCCCTGCTACATTTGTCCCTTGCAGGTCAGTCCTTGCACACTGCCCCTGCCGCGTTTATCCCTTGTAGGGCGGCCTTTGACCGCCAGATATTATAATAACAGCGGTCTTATTTAAAAGGGATCCATTGCCGTCATTTTCACCTCTCTTAGGAATTAAATTATGTTTACCAGTCGCAATTATGCTTATGATGCCAATAATCATGGTCACAATAGATGCAATCATCCATAGTTGTAATCCTTTTATCTCTTTCCTAACTTCGGAAAGCTTTACATCTATTCTGTATGGAACAATTATTTATCTCCTACAACTTTTATCATTATCTTCCTCTTTCTGGGCCCGTCAAACTCACAGAAAAAGAGACTCTGCCATGTTCCCAAGACCAATTTGCCTTCTTGAACTATTACCGCTGCAGTGCTTCCTGTCAGTGTAGCCTTTACATGGGCATCGGAATTTCCCTCCATATGCCTGTAATCATCTCTATATGGGATGAGTTTACTAAGAGTGTTCAATATATCCACCTTGACATCCTCATCGGCATTTTCATTGATAGTGACTGCCGCAGTGGTATGAGGAACAAATACATAGCACATCCCATCTTTAATGCCCGTGTCACTCACACTTGTTTCAACAATTGAAGTTATATCTATCATTTGATTTCGCTTTTTTGTATCAATGGTAACCGTCTTCATATACATTACCTCCATTCTGAATTAAAAAAAATTATCGTAATCCTGCCGTAAAAACCTTCTTATCATTTCGCTCGCTGTAACATAAAGCTTTATTATAATGGGAAAAAACGAATATGTGGTTATATGGATATATTTGGGATAATTGGCTTTTTACAGTTGGAAAAAAATGCATTAAACTATTGAGGTTTATT
>DUNY01000167.1 GCA_012839145.1 Thermoanaerobacterales bacterium | reverse complement strand
CCTTTTTTGTTAAAAAATTAAAGTATTCCACAGCTGCTTTTTTCCTTGCAATAGCTAAGTCCACTTCCTCCTGATCATTTTGAGCCCATTGAAATGCTTTTTCAGATAAATCAATTTCCCGCAGAGCTTTTTCTATTTCATCTATTATATTCTTCCAGCTTTCTTGATTGCTGTCAGGGCTTTTATCCATGACAACCTCCTCCTGATAAGTTTATAATATATCCTATGCAGAAAAAAGATATATTTGCAATAAATAAACTCTATTTCGAAGAATGTTTAAAAATCAAGAAAGCTTTTTTAAGTGAATTATTTAAAACATACATTTCAAAAAGATAGCTTATCTATACATTAAATAAAAAGCTGCGCTATTGTGCACAGCTTTTTATTATAATTTTTTTAACAATGTCCTTACATGTCCTATCATATATAATGAACCGGCAAAGATGATAATATCTTCCGAAGCAGCCAAAGATTGCGCAATTTTTACGGCATTTTCTATATTTTCTTCAGTATACATTTTTATTGACATATCACTGTAGGATTTTTTGGCAATATTGGCATCTTTACTATCTGCACGCAAAACAATGTCTCCAAAAAAATCGGATATTATGTTAGACAGTTTAGCAGCAGATAAAGCTCTTGGGTTCTCCGGTGCTGTACAAATGATTATATCTGCAACAGGTACTATCGCTTTTAATATCTCCTTATAATCTTTATCTTCTAAAATACCGATGACTAGAATCTTCTTTTTTTTACTAAAATACTGCATCAGAGTTCGCTTTAATGATTTTATCCCTGCAATGTTATGAGCGCCATCGATGAGAACCATAGGCTTTTCACCAAGTATCTCCAGCCTTCCGGGCCATTTTACTTTTTTAAGTCCTGAATAAATAGCATTCTTTTTTATGTCTATACCGATAAAACGCAACGCCTCTATAGCTCCAACAGCCGTTGCAGCATTGTCCAATTGATGTTTGCCAATAAGTCCTATTTCAAGATCTGTAAAACTGTTTTGTGGAGTTTTTAGGTCAAAAATCATACCATGTTCATCATCTGTTACGGGTTGATAGCTTATCTTGTGTGGAGGTATATCAGTTTCCTTATTAATAACCTTTGTCAGCGAACATCCTTTTGAATTACTAATTTTCTCAATCACTTTCATTGCCTCAGGTTCTTGTGGGCCCGTTACTACAGGAATGCCGGGTTTAATAATGCCGCATTTTTCCCGGGCAATATCTGTAAGTGTATCACCCAGATACTGCTGATGATCCAGGCTAATGGGGGTTATGACACTTATCACCGGTATCACCACATTTGTTGCATCAAGCCTTCCACCCATACCAACTTCGAGTACAAGAAAATCTACCGCCTGCTCTTTGAAGTATAAAAAACCTATGGCCGTGACAACTTCAAATTCCGTAGGAGAACCTAGCTTGTTTTCTCTCATGTAGATTACTGTCTCACGCACTTTGTCGGTAAGCCTTGCCAAGTCTTCGTCAGAAATATTTTCTCCGTTAACTCGCATTCGTTCATTAAAAACCTCAAGATACGGGGAGGTGTAAAGGCCTACCTTAAAACCCGCCGATCGGAGAATTGAATCAATCATAGCACAGGTGGAGCCTTTACCGTTGGTCCCCGCTACATGAATTATTTTAATTCCCTCATGAGGATTGCCAAGGAGCTCCAGAAGCTCTGTAATATTATGAAGCCCCAGCTTTGTTCCAAATACATTGAGACCATGAATAAAGTCCAAAGCTTGGTTATAGCTTAGCATATATTCTTTCCCTTCTATATAAGATTGATTTCAGTATAAAAAGTTACTTCGGTGCCGATGACGGCTCCTCTTCCTAAAGCAAGACCTGTTATGCTAAAGCTTGATCCTTTGGAGCTTGCGGCTATTTCGGCGTCCTGCCGAGTGCCCGTCAGCGTGCAGGGTCGCACGCTGCCCCTGCTACATTAGTCCTTGTAGGTGCGGTCATTGACCCCCAGCTATTAGAACAACAATGGTCTTGCTTAAAAGATTTCATTTGCCGTCATCTTCACCTCAGAAGAGTTTCTACAACGGAACCATAATTTTTATTCTACTAAGTCGGTCATCATCTTTAGCCGCTGCTCTACCTTTTGTAGCATTGCCTGATAATCCTTTTGTTTTTGCTGCTCTTTTTCTACCACATCCTGGGGAGCTTTTTCTAAGAATCCACGATTGCCTAGCTTTTTATTTACCCTGTTAATTTCGTTCTCTAGATTCTTCTTTTCTTTTTCAAGCCTTGCTATTTCAGTTCCCATATCTACTAAACCTTCCATTGGGATAAATATTTCTGCACCTTTAATCACACAAGAAACAGCTTTATGTGGAATGGTTAAAGTTTCTGTTTCAAATTCTATTTCGGATACTTTAGCGAGGCTATAAATTACTTCCATATTGCTCTTTAGAATGTTCATGACCGACGGATCACTTACTCGTGCAAAAGCTGAAGCTTTTTTGCTCGGGGGAACATTCATTTCCGCTCGTATATTCCTTATTCCTCTTACTGCATCCATTACCAATTCCATTTGATCTGCATCTTCGAATTCCCACTCTTCCCTGTACTTGGGCCAGGGTGATGTCATTATGCTGTTCCCTTCATGGGGAATATGCTGCCAGATTTCTTCGGTAATAAACGGCATAAAGGGGTGCAGTAACTTTAACGCCTGTTCAAGTACTGTAGATAAAACCTGCTCGGTACATCTCTTAGCTTTATCATTCTCACCATATAAATCTATTTTTGCCATTTCTATATACCAATCACAAAATTCGCTCCAGAAAAAATCGTAAATTTTCTGAGCGGCAATTCCAATCTCATATTTTTCAAGGGAGTCTGTGACATCACGTGTTACATCATTAATCCGCTTTAATATCCAGCGATCCTTCAAAGACAATCGCTTTACATCAATTTCGCTCGGCTTAAAGTCTCCCAAGTTCATCATCATGAATCGGGAGGCATTCCATATTTTATTTGCAAAATTACGGCTGGCTTCGACTTTCTCCCAATAAAATCTCATATCATTGCCCGGTGCATTGCCGGTACTCAAGGTGAATCTCAATGTATCCGCTCCGTATTTGTCGATAACCTCCAGAGGGTCAATGCCGTTACCTAAAGACTTGCTCATCTTCCGGCCCTGGCCATCCCGCACAAGCCCTGTTATGACCACATTTTCAAAGGGTGGCTGCTCCATAAATTCTATAGCGGAGAATATCATCCTGGCAACCCAGAAAAATATGATGTCATATGCAGTTACTAAAACTGAAGTGGGGTAAAAATACTTTAAATCCGGCGTAGCTTCAGGCCAGCCTAAGGTAGAAAAAGGCCACAAGGCTGAACTGAACCATGTATCAAGCACATCAGGATCCTGCTCGATGTTGCTGCTGCCACACTTGTGACATGTTGTAACATCTTCCCGAGATACCGTTGTTTCATCACATTCTTTGCAGTACCAGGCAGGAATCCTATGCCCCCACCAAAGCTGTCGGGAAATACACCAGTCACGAATATTCTCCAGCCAGTTCAGGTATATCTTTGCAAATCTTTCCGGAACAAACTTTACTTTTCCTTGTTTAACAACTTCAATGGCCGGCTCAGCCAATGGTTTCATTTTTACAAACCACTGCTTGGAAACCGTAGGCTCAACAGTGGTATGGCAACGATAGCAATGACCTACACTGTGGCTTAAATCTTCCATTTTTTCAAAAAAGCCATCCCGCTGCAATTCTTCCACTAGGGCCTTTCTGCAATCAAACCTGTCCATTCCTTGAAACTTCCCGGCTTTCTCGTTCATGAAGCCGCTATCATCTATAACTGTTATCACCGGAAGATCGTGACGCAACCCCATTTCAAAGTCATTGGTATCATGACCTGGGGTAACCTTTACCGCTCCAGTGCCAAACTCCATATCTACATACGAATCAGCTATAACAGGGATTTCTTTGCCCATAATTGGAAGAATAAGGGTTTTACCTACCATATCCCTGTAACGTTCATCTTCGGGATTTACGGCCACTGCCGTATCTCCTAAAATTGTTTCGGGCCGGGTGGTAGCTACCGTCATATAACCCGAACCGTCCTTATATGGATATTTTACATAATATAGTTTATCCATTTGGTCTTCATGTTCCACTTCAATGTCAGAAAGAGTGGTTTTACAAGTAGGGCACCAATTTACAATATAATTACCCCGATAGATGAGTCCTTTTTCATATAAAAGAACGAAAACCTCTCTAACAGCCTTACTTAAACCCTCATCCATAGTAAATCTAAGTCTTGACCAGTCACAGGAAGAACCCAGTTTTTTCAATTGATTAATAATCGTGCCTCCGTATTTTTCCTTCCATTCCCATACTCTATCTAAAAACTTTTCTCTGCCTAAATCATACTTGGACAAACCTTCATCAGCTAATTGCTCTTTAACTTTCGCTTCAGTGGCTATTCCAGCATGATCGGTACCCGGCAGCCATAATGCGGAATATCCTTGCATCCGCTTGGTCCGAATCAATATATCCTGTAAGGTATTGTTCAAAGCATGACCCATATGAAGTTGGCCTGTTACATTGGGTGGAGGAATTACTATGGTAAAGGGCTGTTTGTTAGTATCCCTTTTAGCGTAAAAAAGGTTTTCCTTTTCCCAGAATTCATACCATTTATCCTCTACGTCTTTGGGATTATAAGTAGACGGTAAATTTTTTTGCATTATACCCACTCCTATACTTTGTAACTTATAGTTTTCATTAAAAGTAATATTGATTCCAGTGTGAAAAGTTACTCTGGTAATGACCGAGTCTTAGTAAAATTAAAAATGCCTTTCATCCTAAAAAAGGACGAAAGGCTTGCTTCCGCGGTACCACCTTAATTCTCTTATGAGCACTTAAGCTTTAACGGGCGTGACCGTCTCCGGTTACTTCTTGTTCACCGGAGCTGCTCCAGGGCGACCTTCAAAGTTACTCCTGGAAGGTTTTCAACCAAGACCTTCCTCTCTTTAATAGGAGATCACTTCTACTCCTCCCTATCAAAGCATTCTTTTTCTATATTCTATCCATGACATAAATCTTTGTCAAGGCTAACAGCACAAATATTAAAAAAACTAAATAATGCCGTTAACAATCAGAACAATCATGATAACACCGAAAACGATTCGATAATAAGCAAAGGATTTAAGGGAGTGTTTCTTCAAAAAGGATAAAAATCTGTCCACTGCCAGAAGTGCAACAATAAAAGAAACTATAAACCCTATTCCTAGAGCTTGCCACTCAACCCGATTCATGCCGGAATATCCTTTGAACAAAGTATATGCGCTAGCAGCTATCATTGTAGGAATAGCAAGGAAAAAGGAAAATTCTGCCGCTGCTTTAACCGATAGCCCGGCTGCCATACCTCCCATGATAGTCGATGCAGACCTGGACATTCCCGGAATCAATGCAAGACATTGACCGATGCCTATTGTAAAAGCCTGCTTTGAATCGGTCTTGTCCATATCATCCAAACCGCTGCGGCCAAAATAGTTTTCTGCTAGTATCATTAAAAATCCCCCAATTATAAGAGCTATTGCTACAGTAAACGATGAAAAAAGATATTTTCCGATGATATCGTTGATTAATATTCCTATGACTGCTGCCGGCAAAAAAGCGATAAGTATTTTAAACCATAATTCAAAACCCCTATCACCAGGTCTTATATGCTTTAAAGAATCTATTATTTTATGCCTGTAATAATAAATTACAGCTAAAATAGCACCTAATTGTATAACAATTTCAAACATGGTATGAAAGCTACCACCTTTAAAGTCTATAAAATCGCCTACAATAATCATATGGCCGGTAGATGATATGGGTAAAAATTCCGTAAGGCCTTCAACAATACCCATTATTAGGGCTTTCGTTAACAAGCTCATACTATTTCTCCTTCTCTTAAGTTTTAAGTTAATTCATATACTTCAGGATTTACAACATTGGGTGACCGCTTTCCTTCAAGCGCAACTATAAGGTTTTGAGCAGCCATTTTTGCCATAGCTGTTCGGGTTTTCAATGTACTAGTCCCTATATGTGGGGTTAATACAGTATTGTCAAGTTCTAAAAGTTCGGGATGTATATGGGGTTCTCTTTCAAAGACATCTAAACCGGCTCCTGCCAAGTTACCATCTTTAAGGGCTTTTACCAGCGCTTCTTCATCTAACACGGGCCCTCTGGCAGTATTTATTATATATGCACCTTTTTTCATTAAAGATAATTGAGCTTCTCCTATTAGATGATAAGTTTCCTTTGTCAAAGGTACATGAATGCTTGCGATATCGGACTCCTTAAGCAGAGTCTTTAAAGGTTTGTAAAAACACCGATCATGCTGATCAAGGCTTTCACACCGCGGGGTCCTCCGAAAGTATATCACATTCATACCAAAAGCCTTTGCTCGCCGAGCAACAGCTTGACCAATGCGGCCAAAACCGATGATTCCCAAGGTTTTTCCCGTTAATTCAAAGCCCAGCAACTGCATTGGCCCCCAACGGAAATGTACCTTGCTTTTTAAAATACGATCCGCCTCAGCTATTCGACGGGTTACAGCTAAAATAAGGCCAAAAGTTAATTCAGCCGTGGCTTCCGTAACTACATCAGGTGTATTTGTGACAATAATTTTCCTACGTGTAGCCGCTTCTACATCAACCCTGTCGTAACCCACACCATAATTGCTGATTACCTTGAGCTTTGGAGCATGTTCCATCAGGTCTTCGCTTGCTCTGACCGCTACACAAAGAAGGGCATCTATCTCTTTTACCCTTTTAAACAGCTCTTCAGTAGATATAACTTCGTTGGAATCATGGTAATCAACATCACATTTTAGAAAAAGTTCCGTCAGACCATCCCGAGGAATATTTCTTGTTACCAATACCTTCGGTTTCACCTGCAAAACCTCCTTACATTTTGGGAGAGGTAAGCTCAACCTTATCTTTGTATTTTTCAACTAATATTTTGGCCGCCTCATTGGATACCGCTTCCTTAACCTGGCTTTTTTCGGCAAAGGTATCTACCGCTTTTGTGCCTATATTCGGATCGATAAGTTTTCCGGGCCCCCCTACACAACCGCCGATACAAGCCATTCCCTCCACGAAGTTGGCCTCCAAATTCCCTTGTTCAATGGCATCAAGAATTTGTTTACACTCTTTAATACCGTTACCATGGCGTATTTTTATATCTAAATTCGGATTTAGGCTTCTAATACTGGTAGAAATAGCTGATGACACTCCCCCGGTATGTGCATATATCCTTCCGTCGTGGGAAGCGTCGGTCATGGGCATTTCCACCTCGATTTTACCCGGTTCTAATTTATAAGCTTCAAAAATAGCTGCTAATTCTTCGAAAGTCAGCACACAATCAACGGCATCTCTTAATTCCGGTAGTTTTGCCTCGGTTTTTTTTGCTACACAGGGACCGATAAAAACCACTTTTGCATTTTCATCTTCGGCTTTTACAAATCGGGCAACTGCTACCATAGGCGATACCGAGTCAGAAATCATACCGGATATTTTTGGTCTGAAGCCCTTGGCCATGCGGACAAAAGGCGGACAGCAACAAGACGTAATCATGAACTTGTCACCCCGACCCATACGTTTCAAAAATTCATCGGCTTCTTTTACCGTTATCATGTCCGCTCCTAGAGCTACCTCCATTACATCATAAAAACCCAGCATTAAAAGTGCGGATTTTATCTGTTCTTCACTGACTTCAGACCCAAACTGCCCGGAAAATGCCGGTGCCAAAATAGCATATACCCTTTTATGCTTTTTAATAAGATTTATGGTCTGAGCTATTTCTGCTTTGTCGGTAATAGCCCCCTCGGGACAAGCAACAATGCAAAGTCCACAGGAAAGACACTTATCTATATCAAGAACAGGTTTGCCTTTTTCATCACTTTTAGAAATAGCTTTTGATTCGCAGACCTGGGTACATTTGCACTCTTCCGTATGTTCTATGCAAGCTTTTTCAATGACAGATATAAACGGAAAATCCACTTCTTCCGGAATTTTTTCTTTTCCGAAAGACCCTAAAGCAGCCCTTACCCTGTACTCTGCTTCCTCTCTACTTACATCCTCATCGATCGTCTCCATCACAGCATTGTACACATCTTCTAAATTGTCCAGTGTACTGGCATGTTCGGCTACAAGCCTATATATCTTTCGCCTCAGTTTGAGTTTGTCTTCTTTCATTAGAACCTCCGTTGTTTTATTAATATGCTAAATCCTGTAAGATCTATTATAGTATATAACTTGTAGTAAATAAAGATATCGACT
>DUNY01000118.1 GCA_012839145.1 Thermoanaerobacterales bacterium | reverse complement strand
GGCTTGACGCAAAAGCTACAAAGGAACTGGATCCCACCGGACCTTGCCAACCTATTGTTAAAGGCGAATGTCAGGATGAAGTCAAGGGCCATTGGGAATCGATAAACAAGGCAGTGGCGGAACAGTCCCACGGTGCAACCACTGCGGTAAACATATATACGATCATGGAAGATCCTATGACCTCCTGCGGCTGTTTTGAATGCATCTGCGGTATTATGCCGGAATCTAACGGTGTGATTATAGTTAACCGTGAATACCACGGCATGACTCCTCTGGGAATGACTTTCGGTGAATTGGCTTCCACCACCGGTGGCGGTGTACAGACACCGGGCTTTATGGGGCATGGAAGGCAGTTTATCACAAGTCAAAAGTTCCTGTATGCTGATGGAGGATTACAGCGGGTGGTTTGGATGCCCAAAGAACTGAAAGAAGCCCTTAAGGAAAAATTAATCCAGCGGGGTAAAGAAATCGGTATCGATAACTTCTTCGACATGATTGCCGATGAAGATGTGGGAACAGATCCGGATGAAATAGTGGAATTTTTAACTAAAGTTGGCCATCCTGCCCTTACAATGGATCCAATGTTTTAGTTAAGCTTATTTTAAACAACCAAATGGCCAGGAAGGAGTTTTTACATGGAATTTCCATCTGATTTAAAATATCATCAAGAACATACATGGGTCAAAATCGAAGGCGATATTGCTACAGTAGGAATAACGGACTATGCCCAAGACCAGCTAGGAGAAGTTCTGTTTGTAGATCTGCCTGAAGTGGAGGAAACCACAGTTCAAGGCGAGACTTTCGGCAGCGTTGAATCGGCAAAAGTGGCTTCAGACCTTTATGCACCAATAAGTGGAGAGATTATCGAAGTAAATGAAGAACTGGATGATGATCCTGAGCTGGTGAACAAATATCCTTATGAAAGAGGATGGATGATAAAGGTAAAGGTTAGTAATGTCAGTGAACAAAATAGTCTTCTCAGCAGTAGTGATTACAAAAAAACTTTGGAATAACTGTCCATACAAGCCACTTTCATACAAGTGGCTTGTATTCTTGCAAGATATAAGGATAGGGTGATAATTTTCATGAAAAAATGCACGATAGTTTTCAAACCTCTGGGTAAAACTGTAGAAGCAGCTAAAGGCACCAACTTAATGGAAGCAGCTCGGAGAGCGGGAGTCTTTCTGGATGCTCCTTGCGGAGGTAAGGGACATTGCGGAAAATGCAGAATAAAAGTGGAATCAGGCCAACATAAGCATGAATACACTCCCCTCCTCACCGAGGAAGAGGTCAAGCAGGGTATTAGACTTGCATGCCTTACATGGATAGAAGGGGATATGACCGTTGAAATCAAAGAAGTAGATGTGGTAAATGACATAATGGTGGAAGATATAACATCCAAGTCAAAGAAAAAACTAGTACAAAGGACTCTAAACATTCTCAAGAGTTCAGGCATAAATATTGAGAAAAGTCTTAAGACCGTTCCTCTTACACTTTCAAAACCTACAATAAATGATAATATACCTGACTTGGAAAGAGTGCAAAGAGAATTAAAATCGGTCTTAGGGTGTGAAAAAATAAGTTTAAGTTGTCCCATAGAAATACTGAGAAAACTGCCTACAATACTGCGAGAATATAATAATGAAATAACTTTAGTCCTTTTAAAAAAGGAAAATGGTTATGAAATTATGAATATTGCTGGCGGACGGGATGCCTGTGCTTACGGACTTTGTGTGGATATCGGTACCACAACTGTGGCTGCATGCTTGGTAAAACTTAATACAGGAGAAATCAAAGCTTCGGCTAACAGCGGAAACCTTCAGATGCAGTATGGTGGAGACGTAATCAATCGCATCATTTATTCCACTAAGGAGAGTGGCCTGGAAAAACTGCGGCAGGCGATAGTAGAGGGTACTGTAAATCAGCTTCTCAAACAAATGAAGAGTAAACTGAGACTATCAAATGATAATATAGTCTTCTCGGTTTTTGCGGGCAATACAACAATGTCACACCTGCTGTTGGGAGTTCCTGCTGAAAATATCCGTTTGGAACCATATATACCAGTATTTAGAAATGCTCCCACACTTAAAGCAGATGACATATCCCTCGAGATAAATAAGAATGCTCCGATGTTCATTCTTCCCAATGTTGCCAGTTACGTGGGTGGTGACATAGTTGCCGGGGTTTTAGCAACGGGTTTATGGGACCGAAATGAAACCGTACTGTTTATGGATCTGGGCACAAACGGTGAAATAGTATTGGGTAATAATGAATGGATGCTTACTTGTGCCTGTTCGGCGGGGCCAGCCTTCGAAGGTGGGGAAATCAGTTGTGGTATGAGGGCTTCCACCGGTGCTATTGATGAAGTAAAAATAGAGAAAAACACTTTAAAACCTAGAATTGGCGTAATTGGAAATACTAAACCAAAAGGTATTTGCGGGTCGGGATTGATTGACCTTATTGCTGAAATGTTTTTAACGGGTATAATAGATATGAAGGGCAAAATAAACAAGATTATAAAATCCGACAGCATAAGATACAACCAACAACTTGGGTGCAATGAATATGTGGTGGTTTTCGGCAGGTATACCGAAGACGGTAGGGATATAGTTATAAACGAGATAGACATTGATAACTTCCTCAGGGCTAAAGGTGCTGTGTATTCCGGCGCAAGAACGCTTTTAAACAATGTAGGGCTTGATATTTCGAATATTGATAAGGTCATTATCGCCGGAGGTATCGGCCAGAATCTGGATATTAAAAACTCCATCACCATCGGTCTTTTACCCGACTTACCTCATGAAAAGTTTGAATTCATCGGTAACAGTTCCCTGACGGGGGCCTATGCATGTGTAATTAGCGATGAAGCTCGGGAAAAGGTAAAAGAGATTGCTGATCGGATGACTTACATTGAGCTCAGTGTAGATCCGGCATATATGGAGGAATTTATCAGTGCCTGTTTCTTGCCCCATACGGATACCAATCTATTTCCCAGCTTAAAAAAAGTTATGAATTTATAGGGCTTAAACAGAATTACGTTTGTGCCGATTTTATGCCATATGTTTCATTACGGATCACAAGGTTGTCAGGTAATATCAGAGAGTGAATTAGTAATTTTTCGAAAATGGTTCTTGCCGAGATTTCAAAAAAGCCGTTAAAGAACTATATGCGTAGTAACTTTAGCGATAAATAGCTACAAATTCAGATGGTATCTACTTAACATTACACTTTTACAGGTTAGAGTTGAGCTTTAGGCTTTTGTCGAAATTGAGGCTTAGAACATCGAAAAAATATTCTGAGCGAACGATAATACCTGACTACCGTATGTTACTTTATAAACAAAAGGAGGGCATTTGTCATGACTGACAATCATTGCTGCAACTCTTGCAAAGGCAAAGGCAAAGAAATTGAGACTTTAAGAATTCTCTTGGCCCATTGGATAGAACATAACAATTCCCATGAACAAGGTTTTAGAGAATGGGCCGAAAAAGCGGAGAAACTTGGAAAGGCGGAGGCTTATAAAATGATATCAAAAGCTGCCGACTCCCTTAAAGCCGCCAGCGATTACCTGCTTGAAGCCAAAAAACATATATAGGGGAGGTGCTTTTGGATGTGTGAGTCCAAGGTATATATTCTGGAAAACGGTCAGGAAAAAAAACTTATGGACAATGTTATTCACATTGAACCTCAAAACGGTAAACTATTTATGTATGACCTTTTGGGTGAACAACAGATTGTGGATGCTGCAATTAAAGAAGTTAGACTTCTTGAGCACAAGATAATCCTTGAAAGTGAGAAAACAAAATGAATATAGCAGTAGTAGACGGTATGGGGGGAGGTATCGGCAGTCAGATCATATCACTGCTTAGGCAAGACTTGCCTAGCGATGTAAAAATCTATGCACTGGGCACTAATTCCGCCGCCACTTCCAACATGATGAAGGAAAAGGCTAACAAAGGCGCTACCGGTGAGAACTCCATAGCCTTTGTAGTTAATAAAGTTGATGTAATTGTTGGTTCTCTAGGAATAATCATTCCTAATTCCATGCTTGGGGAGATAACCCCCGGTATTGCAAAGGCCATCGCTTCTTGTAATGCGAAAAAAATACTTATACCGATTATAGACAATGAAGACATTACTCTTTTAGGCATGGAAAAAAAACCTTTGTTTTTGGCCATAAAAGATGCTATAGAAAAAATAAAAGAGTTATGACTTAACTAACTAAAAATACAGATACATGTAAAAATCACCATAAGTACAGAAAATAAAAAGCCGCCCAAAATATGATATGATACTTCCAAAGTAGACAGTCTAATTAATTAAAATTAGATTATCTACTTGGAGGTATTTTTTTATGGGAAGAAAAGCAAAG
>DUNY01000126.1 GCA_012839145.1 Thermoanaerobacterales bacterium | reverse complement strand
TCCCAAGTCGATTGACAATAGTGTTTATGACAATGTCGTAGCTGTTGTATCTCTCATAAATCTTTTGCCAATCACCCCTTGTATCATCGTAGCGGTAAAGGGCCACATGGGCTATTCTTCGTAAATCAGCTTTTGTTCTGTCATACTCCAGAGTAAATTCCATGTAGCTGTTTAAAAAATCCATAGAAGACGAATCTTTTCCTGCATAAAAATCAGCACTCATTACATATTGGTTGGAAAGGGAAGTCTTCCCCTGACTATCGGAATTTCCGTCAGCTAATACCAATTCAAATCTCACTCCGGCGTCCCTTCTATCACGATACTGTCTTACCTTGGAAGTATCAAATACTTTAGGGTTGAACTTCAAGGTGAAATCCTTCCCTATAATCTTTATGTCACCTGCGTTGGACTTTGCAATTACTTCAGCAGGCAAAGTTACGGCTACCGTTTTTGCCCCTACAAAACTTATATTTGTTAAATCTATTGTAGTATCTTTTTTATAATCTTCTGTGCCGATTACTACCCTTACGCTATCTCCTACTTTGTTCTTTGTAGTTTCCTCCGTCAACTCCCCGTCATCATCCGGGGGACCTACTCGTCTTCCTGTCCTCACTGTGTTACTTCGTACCGACGGTGGCGAAGAGCCGAATCGTCCAAGAGCTCTTATTACAAACGTGTATCGGGTGGTTGGCTCTAAATCGCTGAAAACAAAACCAGTAAGTTCGGTAGTGCCGATAAAGTCCATTTCATTATCATCTATAACCGCAAATATTTCATAACCTTCTGCTCCTTCCACAGGGGTCCAAGTGATTTTTATATATCTGTCATAGATAAGTTCTGCCACTACATTCATAGGAGCCTCAAGTTCCGGCAAGCCGTAAACTATTTGGTCATAGATGCTACTTGCTCCTCCATCTGGGTTAATGACTATTACTCCTTTGCTGTCCAGTTTTCTGGGAGGAGTGATAACCGTCAAAGTTTCGGGGTCAATGAAAACTACCTCTCCACCATCTACACCTTCCTTTAGTACATAAGGTATGCCGTCTATATAAATCACAGTACCCGAAGCTTCCTGCTCGTCATCAATCCTTTTGATAGCAGGAGCAAACACTACTCTGGCACCGGCCGTAAAGGCGGTTCCCTTGATTTTGACTTTCTGGCCTCCTTCTACGGAGATTCGCGTTATTCGTATAGTCTCAGTTGGGTCGTTCGGGTCAACTACTGCTGATATTTTGGGGCTGCTAAGATACGTAAATATGCCGTTTGGACTGGAAAGTTCACCGTCAGGGTTTTCCACTTTCACCTCTACACTGCCTGGAGCATGGGGCGGTGTCACTACGAGGATTGTCTTATAGTCAACAACTTGAACGTTTTCTTCCGGTACGGGTATTTCACCGAAGAATACCTTCAAGCCTTCTCTAAAATCTTTCCCTTCAATTCTTACACGAGTGCCGCCGGAGGCAGGCCCTTTGTCAGGTGTAAGTTTTGTTATAGCCGGGGCTGTTTCACCTTTAATAAACATAATGTATATGGGCAGTGGTGTAACATCATCAGATGCGGCAGAACCACCGTCTTCGTTTATAACTACTACCCGATGGAGCTTACCTACGGCTTCTTCCGGAACCGCCGGCATTGTAAATGTAAGTCTTGAAGGCAGCATGTATGTTATGTTTCTTGGCTCTATAGTTGCCACATTGGAAATTTGGATCCTGGCGTTTTCCCTAAAATCTCCACCAATGATGCTTACTGTATTACCGCCTTTATAAGTCATATACAAAACTTTTACATCCCTGCCGTTGATATTTTCAGCAATAGGTGACTGGCCTTCTTTTGTTATGTTTGTAATATATGGATTGCTGTCAGGATGTTTATAAGTGAACTTGCCTTGGGCTATTCCCCCGTCGGGATTTATTAGAAATACATCGACCTCGCCAATAGTGTAGTAACCGGGTGTTGTAACTACCAGCTGACCGCTGGTTATAAACTCCACCACGGGAGCATATCCCCGCTCCACAAAAAGCCTCCTGTCGCTGATTTCCAAGCGAATCAGTTCATCATAGGGGTAAGGGTTTGTGCCTTCAGCCTTTAAGAGTCTTGTAGAGACAAATAAGGGGCTTCCATCAAAAGTTAAGGGGGTTAACGTTACATATGAGCGCCCTTTTTCTGTAATACTGATGTTAACTCTGCCGTTTGCATACTCTACCCGTAAACCTCCCGGCAGATTTACGGTAGTGCGCTGGTTGTCTATTCTGCCGGAGTTTTCTTCTTCCCTAAGTATATCCCGGTTAGTAATATTGCCAAAACGAACCTGTACCATGGGCATTGTTTTAATCTCCCCATCAGGGACACATATCTTGGTTTCACTCTCCACAAACCCACTGCCAAAGACCTCCACCCGGTCACCGCCTTGTTTTTTGCCTTCAGGAGGCACTATGCGGGTTATGACTGGGTTTGTAGACATGTAGGTGTATTTGACCTTGTTGGATATGCCGGAATCATTATTTACCACATATACATCCACATCACCGGCAGTGCCGGCAGGAGTCCTCACTTTAAGGTAGCCATCGGCATACTCTATTATTTCAGCTACCTTATTTCCAAAGTACACCTTTGGAAGAACCGGTAAAACTATGCTTTCAAAGTCATTTTTATAGAATTCCTTAAGGTTCTGTATAACATCTTTGTTGTTATCAAAATCACCTTTTAGCCTCTCCCTAACACCTTCTACCCTAAAGTCATCCCATTCTTCGTTTCCGTTTAGGTCTTTGTATGGCTCATTGTCATCACGAGTTTGATTTCTGTTGTCATCACTGTAGGGCTCAAAGTAGCGAAAATCCTTACCGGTAATTTCTACTATTTCTTTACCTGCTGCACTACCCCCTTGTGGCATTACTCTGGTTATCTGGGGATGACTGGTAGGAACCATGTAGGTGAATCCATCCTCTTTTCCGGCACTGGCACCATCAGGGTTGAGCACCACTACGGGAACTGTGATTCGGTCCGTTTCCTTTTCCTTGGAAAGATCACCGGTAAAATGAGGGACTTTCACTGTGACGGTTTTCCCGTCCACACTTACAAATGTATCTTCCTTCTTGATTTCCACACCATTTATGAATACCCGAGTCTTATATGTACCGTCATCTTTAAAGTCATTGCCTCGGATGTCCACGGTATATCCGCCGTCCGTGGAACCCTTATTCGGGACGACTTCATGAATTTCCGGTTTTGATTGGGGCATGGTATAGTAGAAAAATCCCTGGGCGCCTATGCGGCTGTCCCGTTTAGTATCAGGATTTAGCACCGCAAGGTCGTAATAGCCGTCACCTAATGTCAGTACGGGCACTTTAAAGATGATCTGGTTTTTGTCGATTACTTTTACGTTGTTTCCTACGATTATTCCATCACCGTCAACTCTGTATAGAGTCTGCATGTAAAGCTTAATTGAATTGGGCTCGTATATGGTCAGTGAAGTAACATTTACTTTTTTATCGCCAAAATTTTCTTCGCCTGTCTTGACCTCTACAAGATAGTCACTGGCCCCTTCCTTTGATGCAAATATTTTATATTTGCCGTTATCATATTTAACATTTAACCTATAGGTATTTTTTACTCCATCGGAAAGGATAGCATTGCCCTGGACATCTTGGCGAAAGGCGTAAAATTTACCGGAAGTATCGGTGAAAACCACACTGTGCCAGTAATCTGCCATTCGCAAATACATTCTTCCATCAACGGCCTTTTCGATTCTTAAAATCTCGTCATTCTCCGGAGATGCATAGTATTCAAGTTTGATTCGCTTTGTATCTGAATCTATGTTGTATTCGTTTATATCTCTGTTTTGAAGAAGTATTCTTGTACCTATAAGTTTATATGTTTCTGATACAGTTGCCGTCAGGTCCGGCGGCAAGAAGTTATCACCCTTGACCAATACCAGAGTGCCTGTGTTGCCTGCCTTAGGTGAAAAATCTGTGATTTTGGGATCTGTATAGGTCTTAACGTAGTAAAAATCTCTAATGGCAATACTGCCGTTGGGATTCATTACCTGAAGCTGTGTTCTGCCTTCCCTGCCGGGAGGAGCTTTAAAGGTGAGAGTTTTGCCGTCCCCCTCCCGAGTGACGCCTGAAACTTCACTGCCGTCGATAAAGACTTTCACATCTTGTAAAAAGTTGCTTCCCTTTATAGTTACCGTTTCACCGCCATCCACCGTCACCACATCAGGTGTAACGCTTTCAATGACAGGGACTTTGTCTTCTTTTATAAGAATAAACTTGACCATTACCGAGTCTTCCGAAGAAAGGCCGGGGCTTGAAGAATTTCTGACAGGATTTGTTACTACAACGGGCACATTGGTATCAATGTATTCTTTTGGCACTACAGTATCTGCGGGAATTACCGCAAGGATTTTAGTGCCGGTTTCACTGCCTGGCGTTCCGTCCATTATATTGCCTTTGTCATCCATTACATATAATTGAATGTTATCATTTTCATTCTTGTTTATGGTTACATCTCCAAATCTTACAATGGGATATGAAGCTCTTGTTTCTTCATTGTATACATATTTATAAACTGAAAAGTTTTTGCCGTATACACCTACCATTAAATTCTGAGAAATGGTATATGTATCATTATCACCGTCTTTTTTTACCACATGAATTTCGTCAGGAACTATGCTCTGAACTTCGGGTTTAATCCGACTGGGTATAAAGGTATACCCTTTGGGGAGTTCCGCCCGCTCAGTAAAGGTGTATTCTTTTCCATCTTTAGTTACTATCTTGGTAGTAGTCTCCACTACTACATCTTTTATAGGATTACTTCCTTCTGTATCAGCATTGATTCTTACCACTAATTTATCTATATCCTTTGAAAAGCTAGAACCTTCCTTTTCCACATGAGCTTGAGGCCCTATTATGACTTTGACGGTCTTTTCTACGGAGGTAATTTCAGTTTCCCTATATTTCCCAATTATGCCGTCTTGCTCATGCCCATCACCACTTTCATCCTCTTCCTTACTCTTGTACTCCAATTTCAAAACCCCATCACCGGAAACGGATTCTTCGAGAATTGTAGAATGCATATCAATTACAAGATCATCGATGTTTAGGCTCCCTAAATACCTTCCCGTTATAGTGGATACCGATCCAGTATCCGGCCCTCTATTGGGCTGTATAGCATCAATAACGGCACTTCTGGCACCTTGAATTACTGTAAACTTTTCCTTTGTATAAATATATTCACCGGAAACGGCCTGCATGGGGTCTTTATAATCTGGCACCAGATTTGTTAGGACTACCCAGTATTCTCCCGGAACAATGTCCGGAACTTCTACGGTAAACACATACATATCGTCGTCAGTTTGTTGCAGAGGGCTTGGATTTTTTCCTTTATTTGCTTTTGTATATGGGTCAGTGCCGTCAGTAGCTTTTAAAAAATATACATCATATTGTCTTAACATACTTGCTTTAAAATAGACTTTGCCGCCTTTTGTGCCTCGATTTGGAAACATTTCTAGGTCATCAGATATGCTCAGCTCTTCTATTAGGCGGAACTGGCCGTTATAAGTGTGGTTTATGTTGATTTTAACTTTTACATCATTATTTAGCTCATTAAATTTCACCGGTTCGGTTTCAAATTCCCTGGTTATTTCTATGTCTTGAAGGCCCAGTTCTGCTCTTTCAAACCCTGTTACTTCTGCAGTGTTTTCTTCAATGTTAACTGTAATGTTTTCCTTCTCTATTGTGTTAAACAAAAGGCCCGTCCCATACTTGACAGTTACAGCATCGGATTCTATCAATCCAAAATTTGTTCCTTTTATATATAAGCTATCTTTTTTCTTTACTTTTGGTGTAACATCAGTAATAGTAGGCATTGCCCCTTGGTCACCGATGGGAATAGTAGCATTGCCTACAATGATGGATTTAATGTTTTTTAGCTTTTCCCAGTCCTCAGGCTTTGTAAATTCAAAATACAGCAAACCTTTGGTGTTAATCCTGGGACCTCTAAGCTGCTCATATTTGGAGCCGTATTCAATATATACCTGTGCTCCTTCCAACTCACGCCCTTTTATTGACAAGGACATACCTGTGGTAAATCGACTACTGTCATGCTCCTTACCTATGACTATTTCAGTTACAATATAAGTGTCTTCATCATATCCGTATGCCGTATTAAGCTCGCCAGGTATTGAAGAAATCAGCATTATAATAATCAACGCAGTTGATAATATCTTTTTTAGCTTTCTCATCTTAACCCTCCTACTCTTGTACTACCACAAAGATGCCGGGACTTGAGCTGTGAAAAGTGACGGTTTTTTCAATCTTGTCTACCAAAAAATCTTCTTCGCTAAAATTTCTAGTGTCAGCATCATACCTTAGCACCTTTAGTTTTTCGCCGTCGCTCTCTTTGAAGGGCATAGTAATCTTGAAGCTGCTAAAGCGCACATTTTCACCTATCACTTGAATAAATTCTGACTTAATCTTTCGCCTGCCCAGCCTCTGTTTTATATTTTGAACCGTCTGAGGCTCTACTCGCCCAAGGGTTATATTGCTTTCTTCATCTCTGCTGTAATCATCTATGCCAATGTCGTACAATGTAATATCCGCCCATTTTGACAGAGTTTCCAGAGTGGATATCCGGTCGCTTCTTCGGCCGTCAAAACGGATTTTCCTAACCAAAACCTGTTCACCCATCAGTTGGTCAAGGTCAACTTCTACAGACCGTCTATCGGTATGCCTTCGGTCAATAATCAAGGTATCTTCACTATTAGAAAGGCTGCTCCAAACTTCACCAATTCGCAGCTCATTCTTGACTCGATATTCCTCATTGGGAATGTAGCTGCCTTCCTTTACTACACTCAAAGCTCCGAATACTTCATATTCGTGGTCACCGTCGTTTCTTACCAGAATGGTATATATACCAGGTTCCAATCGATTTCGGCCGCTGGGCAAATATACCCAAAGCAAGCTTTGCCCGTTTTCATCGGTTCTTATCCTAACTCTGCCGGCCCGAATATCGTTAAAATAAACCTGTACATTTTGCTCGTCAAAGAAATCTCCGTATAGAATAATGGGTTCATCCTCATCATAGTCTTCTACAACACTTCCAATTTGTGTATCGCTTACTATGGGAATCGCAGTTGTTGTAAAACTCCATTGGATTGGATCATTTCCAACCCTTTCATGGTCACCTGCAAAGTGCACTATTCCGGCGTTTATCAAAACTTGATAAGTGGTTTGGGATCTAAGGGGTTTTACAGGCACATATAGGTGAGCTTGTCCTGCTGCAGTGTTTTTAACAAAAATATATTGGGAAATATGGGAGTCTCTGAGTTTTGAATCTTCAATGTTCTGTATAAAAGTGATGAACTCTCTATCGATCATTGACACTTCATTTTGACCCTTAGAAAACACACTGGAGTTTTGAAGTAAATTAAGCCCTGCATCTGTGTCAAAATGTAAGCTGCCGTCAAAATCTTCGAAGGTGATTTTTAGGAAATACCGTGTAATGCCGTCGATGTTTCTGACATTCAGCCTTTTTTCATTTGACCATATATCTCCTCCCGGAGGGTCTGTTGTAAGGACTTTCGGTTTGCCCCGAGGAAGGATTTTTAATCTTGCGCTGTCATTTGACACCGGTGAGCGGTTTTCAAAGAATAATTCCACCGAATACTCTCCACCGCCTCCTGTGACAAGTGCATTGATAACCTTAGGATCACGAAGTTTTACATCAAGTCGGGTGATGCTATTAAATTCAATATCCTTTTTATAAACTGCCGTTTGAACCGTTCCGGCATTTTCACCACTGATCATTTTAAGTTTTATATATTCTATATGTTCATTAAAATTATACCCTTTTATGGTAAAAGCCGCCGTTCCTTTATAAATGTCAATAGGCTCAAAAGTGTCAGGCTCGATTCTGTAAATACCTATGGGTTTGTCAGTATTCCCACCTGTCGTAAAATACATATCGAATCTAGGTAGGAATTGGCCGCTGCGGTCCTGCAAGACACCGCTGGAAACAGTAAGCACATAATATTTGCCTGTATCCAACTCTTTCTCGGGATATATAAACAGTTTTGTCTTTTTTAAACCGCCCTTAATATAATATTCGAATCGAACCTTGGATATCTTTACCGTATTTGATGTGGTATATCCTTCCAGCAGTGTTATTTTTTTTAATGCAGATATGTCTCCCGCCTTGGGAACAGCTTCACCTTCTACTACAAAAATCAAAGGGTTATCCGGACTGTAAATCGTAGTACCGATAACTGTGCAAGATTTGCCTCCTGTGGTAGAATCATCTTTTATGCTACCAGGCAGTATCCCTTCAATATGTTCCCAATTAAACTTAGGCTTTTCCGGTGAAGGGGCTGTCCAGAAATAAAAATCCACATCCCCTTCCAAGGTATATCCATTTATATCTTCTATCAGCTCTTTTTTCACGGTCAGCCGATATTTGTTCAGGTTTAGCAGGGGCCAATCGGGTTTTATCCGAATGGTATTGTTGTTTATAATCTCAATATCCTCGACAGCTACCTCTTGTTGGTACTTTTTAGTTTTCAATTGGGTTTCTGTGATACCCGGTTCAAACTCAAAGGCTTCAGAATACAAATTGCCTTCCGTATCATACGCAGTTTCTGTGGGCTTGGGTATACGATATAGCTTAGTTCCCTCCAACAGCTGCTGCTTATGGGCGTTTTTTTCCCATTTTATATTCCGGTCAAAACGAATGTGTATAAAGCCATCTCGTGAAAGTCGCGTTCCCGATAGGGAAGTAATATCATCACTGCCGCTTGCATAAGAGGAATAACCCAGGATTTTGGGGCTTTGCCCTTCACTTCGTGTGGTAAAGCTTATGGTAATACTATCATTGGTGATATCATAATCTTTAAGCTTTACCGCATCTTTTAATATGGTAAGATTATATAATGTGCTTCGCCTTAAAGGGAGTTTCCCTATATGTCCCACATCTATGCAGAGTGTTTTTTCATCTTGTAAAAGATAAATTTCTTCCGGGTCCAATATATACATCTCGCTGCCCGAGGCCAGCGCGATTTGGGATTTATCCATTATTTCAACAGGATGTTTAAATATAATTTTTATGGTAGGTTTAACTTCCACTTGTGTTTGATTATTCAATGGATAGGTAGACTCTATTATCTCTTGAGCAGAACCGTCTTGAGGAGCTTCTGCAGTATTCATTACAGTGCCGTTTGATTCCCCATGAACAGTAGGTGTGTGGAAAGGAATTTGGAGAAAGACTAAAGTTAGAATTATCAGTAATGCTGGGTTTTTCCTCAAATAAATCACGGCTTTTACCTCCATATTATTTTAAACTTCCCTGGTAATTTTTCTTTATTTTTCCCTATTATACCATAAAATCAGACAAGTTTTTTAATTAATAATTTGTCTTCATAAAAATGTAAAAAAGCACCGCCACATAAAAGTGACTGTGCCACAAGCTACAATGCTGCAGATTTAAGAATTAAGTTCTGAATCGTTCTACTTTCGTCCCCAGTTCTTCTGATAGATTATTTAATGTTTCAGAGTGTTGTTTGAGTCGGTTAACCGAGAATAATATTTCCTGAGATGAAGCTGAGGTCTCCTGGGACACTGCAGAAATTTCTTCGACAGATTCCTGTATAGCCCCAATCATTGATACAATAGAGTCTTTTTTAAGGTTCATGTCACTGTTTAACATCTCAATAGTATCTATACTTTCTGCCAATGTTTTGATAGTATCTGAAAGTTTCTTGAAAATCTTACCGGTTTCATTGACAATAAGGTTTTGCTCTTCGGCGATTTTTTTACTGAATTCCATGGACTTTACCGCTTCATTTGATCTGTCTTGGATTGCAGTAATTAAACTTTTAATTTGTTCAGTAGATTTTGCTGATTCATCGGCCAATTTTCGTATTTCTTCGGCTACTACTGCAAAACCTCGACCGTGTTCGCCGGAACGAGCAGCTTCAATACTGGCATTTAATGCTAGAAGATTTGTTTGATCAGATATTTGTTCTACTGTATCAAGAATGACACTTATTTTTTGAGAGCTTTCGTCCATATCCCTTATATTTTTTTCTACCTCTTTAACTGCCTCATTTTCTTCCTTGGATTTTTGAACCAATGAATCAATGGAACTGGAGCCTTGGTCGTTTAAATTATATACTCGGTTGAAAATGTTCGTTATGGCGGTGATTGAATCTGCAACTTTTTCTATGCTTTCCGCCAGCTCGGCCGTTTGTTTTGTCCCCTTATCAATATCATGAGCCTGCTCAGTTATGGCTTCCGCTACGTGATGTATGGCTTCGGATATTTCATTGATTTGAGTGTCAACATGCTCCGAAATTGAAAATAACGATTGAGACATTTCCCGGACCGTATGTGTTGAACGTTTTGTGTCTTTTACAATATCCTTTATACTTGTTACCATAAGATTAAAAGCTTTGGTAAGGGTGCCTATCTCATCTTTCGTCTTGATATCAATGGTTTCTATATCTAAATCGAAGTCGGATATTTTATTGGTAACAGCAGCCAGACGTTCTATGGGTCGGGAAATCCTTCCGGAAAAAATAAACCCGATTATTAACGCAAAAGCGGCCAGCATTACAGCTAACAATAAAATATTATTTATCATCCTCTTTAAAACGGCGTAACCTTGCGCCACATCATAATCCACACCTACAAATCCTATAATTTCACCCTTATCTATTATAGGATGGTAAGCGGATACCAGCACTCCATACTCTTCACTTATATGAAGCTTATTGTTGATGAAAGAATCTCCGGCATAAGCCCGATCATATTCCTCATAAGCCGTTTCTACATCACCGAACTTTGCCGGTTCTTCTGAACCGTCAATAACATAAACATATTCACCTTTATCATTTTTCCTGATTGTATATAGGTATTTTGAGCCGGATTTTTCTCTTATGTAGCTTAATTTATCTTGTACGGTATTATAGTAATCTGTTTTTGTATCATCTACAGTTTTTATGTTTCTAAATTCAGAGGGGTCAATAGTAGCTGACGTTACTGCTGCTACGTCCAGGGCAGTATTTCCCAGGGTTTGGGTGAGCAATTCATAGCTACGTCGAATTACCAGTGATGACAGGATAAATACCACCGAAATAACAAGAAACAGAATTAATAAATTGATTTTAACACTCAGTTTATTTTTTATAAGTTTCATATGCGCCCCCTTTTCTTGTCTTATATTTACAAATATTATAGCATTCGATCTGAACTTTGTAAAGAATAATCATTCCTATTTATGTTTCCTACATGCTTCAGGGATACTTTGTGTAGGGGTTATTTTTTATCATTTACTTGTTTTCTAGCATCTTTTCTTCCTAAGGGATTTGAATTGCTTTCTAAAATGCTTTTTATTCGTATACTTTTTTAAGGTTGTTTCAGTTAATTTACAAACTTATTTGCCATAATATCAAAAAGATATTATTATATAAACAATGTAACTTTAATGAGGGTTAGCCCGGATTTTCAGGTTTCGACTACAAAATAGAAATATAGCCCGCTTTCACATGTCACTACTATTATGTAAAAGTTAATGATGACCTTTCTTTGTTGCAAGAAGTCTTTTAATGATGTTAATTGCTTGAATAGTATAATTTTAAAAGAGATGCTTCAAAAGCGATGCTGTTGCGGCGGGAGCAGCAATATTTGTAGTATAAGTAATTCTTAAAACAAGTGTAGTTAGGATCAGGAGGATGAAATGAAAAGCAAAAGCCAACTGAAGCTGCTTCTTGAAATATTCACGGTATTTTTTAAAATAGGGAGTTTTACCTTTGGCGGTGGTTTTGCTATGATCCCGCTCATAGAAAAAGAGGTGGTGGAAAATAAAAAATGGGTTGCTGAGGAAGAAGTGGTTGATGTGTTTGCCGTAGCCCAATCCATGCCAGGAGCTATTGCTATAAACTCGGCCACATTTATAGGCTATAAAATCTCCGGTAAAATAGGGGCTATAATTGCCACCACAGGAGTGGTATTGCCTTCGTTTTTAATTATTACATTGATTGCTATTTTCTTTTCAAGGTTTCAGGATGCTGTTGTTGTAAAATCGGTATTCTCAGGCATTAGGCCAGCTATAGTAGGCCTCATATCCACGGCAGCCATAAAGGTTGCAAAGGCGTCAATAGTCGATAAAACCGGTATAATGCTTGCAATCTTATCCATTGTTTTAGTTGTAATCTTAGATATCCAGGCAGTGTTCATAATATTGGGCGGTGCTGCCGTAGGGCTGACAGTATACTGTCTGTTTCCTGAAAAAACAGCTAAGATATTAAGTAATGGGGGTAAGAAAGATTGATTTACCTTCAGCTTCTAGCATCCTTTATAAAAATCGGGTTATTCAGTTTTGGCGGTGGTTATGCCATGATACCACTGATACAAAGAGAAATCGAAAGCCACGGGTGGCTGTCTGCCTCACAATTCGTTGATATTATAGCAATCGCTGAAATGACTCCGGGACCAATTGCGGTAAATTCCGCTACCTTTGTGGGTTATAAGGCAGCAGGTTTCTGGGGAGGCTTAGTAGCAACAATTGGTGTAGCCATACCTTCCCTGGTTCTGATATTAGTAGTTTCCAGGTATTTTTTTAAATTTCAGCACCATCCTGTAAATAAAATGGTTTTTTATGGCATAAGACCGGTTATTGTTGGACTCATATTTGCTGCTGCCATATTTGTTGCTCAAACCACATTTTTTAATGAGGGTATTACGCTTAATTTAAATCACATATTTAAAAATCCTCTATCTATAATAGATTTTAAAAGTATTTTCATTTTTGCTCTTACATTGATAGGTCTTATTAAATTTAAAATAAATCCAATTTTGATAATCGTACTTTCCGGTATTATCGGTCTTTTAATTACTGTTTAGTTTGTGCGGGACATCTCAATAATGAATACAAAATAAAAAAGCCCCCTTATTTTATTTTGTATTGGATAGTACATTAAAATTAAAACAAAAGAGCTGCACTTATGTGCGTTTTCTGATTTTTGCTTTTTAGCGGTCACTTCCTTATAACTAGCTTTGTCTGTTTACTGAAACTTTTTCATTTCCCCTTTTTTAAAATATACTAAGGTCTAATCTGCGAGATAAAGACTTCATTATGCCATATCCTGCTGCAGAGTGACCGTTTTCATCAAGAGGTGGACTAAATATTCCTATACCCATCCTGCCAGGCACTGCCGCCATAATACCTCCTCCTACTCCTGATTTAGAAGGCACTCCTACTTCTGCTGCATATTGACCGCTGATATTATACATTCCTCCCATGGTCATTATGGCAAGCAGGTTTCTGGACAAGGTTTTCCTGTTGATTTCTCCATAAGATTTTAGCCCTTTACATCCATTTGCTATAAATATCGCTATTTTTGCCAAATCGCATGCTGTAACTTCTATAGAGCATTGCTTAAAATAATGATCAAGTGCTTCATCCGGCTCTTCATCTATCATTCCCCTGGCTCTCAATAAATGGGCAATGGCTTTGTTCTTTTCTCCAGTTGTTTTTTCGGAAAGGTATACCTCCCTGCTGTAGTCTATATTCAGATTTTCGGTTATATCCCTAATTAACTCCAATATTCGCTTGATTTTGTCGCCTTTTATTTGGGCTGTGGTGGCTATTGCACCGGCATTTATCATTGGATTTACCGGCTTTTTAATATATGGTAAATCCAATTTATATAAGGTGTTAAACGGGTCTTCCGTGCCTTCTCTGCCAACCTTTTCAAAGACCTTTTCTCCATTGTCCATAAGTGCCAACATTAATCCAATTACCTTTGATATACTCTGAATCGTAAACTTAACTTCACAGTCTCCCTTTTTATATGTATTCCCATTAGCATCTATTATGCATATACCCAGGTGATTGGGATTTACTTTTGATAGAGCAGGGATGTAGCTTGCTACTTTGCCGTGCTTTGCAAGAACTTGGTTTTCTTCAAGAACTTCTTCTAATACTTTCTCCATAAATCAACACCATCCTGTACCTTATTACCGGCATTATGTGACAGTTGTTACAATTTTGTGAATTGTTCAGTTTATATATATAATACCACCTTTGTATGCCTGTAGCAAGCAATTATTAAAAACAATGATAAGGTTTAATTCTTATGTGAAGTTTTGGAATCTTCCCCAGATAAACTACACGGAATCAATCTTTCTTTTTTTGTAAATAAGTGTTAAACTCATTGATATAACGATAAAAAGGATGGATTACATGAAGGATCTGTTAAAGCTTTTTGTAGTATTTTGCCGCATAGGCGGCTTTACTTTTGGTGGCGGTTATGCTATGCTCCCAATTATTCAAAGGGAAATTGTGGAAAAAAACCACTGGGCAACTGAGGAAGAGGTCATTGATTGTTATGCCATCGGTCAGTGCACTCCCGGGATAATTGCCGTCAATACAGCGACTTTTATAGGTTTCAAACACAAGGGCATACCAGGTGCCATCGCTGCAACAGCGGGAATGGTGTTTCCTTCCTTTGTAATAATCTCTGTAATAGCGGCATACTTTAAACATTTTCAGGATTATGCCGTTGTTAACCATGCTTTTGGCGGTATAAGAGTTGCAGTAACTGCATTGATTCTAAATACGGTGATAAAATTATGGAAATCATCTGTGAAAGATTGGTTGGGTATTATCATATTTACTGCATCATTTATTGCTGTGGCTTTTGTAGGGATTTCCCCTATTATGGTCGTGGTAATTTCAAGTGCCCTAGGAGTTATTACTAAAATTGTAAGGACTGATGTAAATTGATATATATGTTATTGTTTTTGGAATTTTTTAAGACAGGTCTGTTTGCCGTAGGCGGTGGGTTGGCTACCTTGCCATTTCTTCAGAACATATCCGATAAATACGGTTGGTTTACCTCACAGGAACTGATTGATATGATTGCTATATCCGAATCTACCCCGGGACCTATCGGCATTAATATGGCCACTTATGTAGGCTATAAAACCGCCTATTTACCGGGGGCAGTAATTGCCATCTTGGGCCTTGTTACACCATCTGTAATTATTATTGTATTGATAGCTCACTATTATATGAAATTCAATGAGCACCCCATGGTTCAGGCAGGTTTTTATGGATTGAGACCTGCTGTGGCCGGTCTTATCGGAGCTGCAGGATTTGAAGTTGCCAAGTTATCATTGTTTAATACTAACAAATATTTATTGACACAAAAATTTGCTGATATTGTCAATATAAAATCCTTATTATTGTTCGCAGTAATTGTATTTTTGCTGAATAAATACAAAAAGCACCCAATCTATTTTCTATTGGGTGCGGCTGTAATCGGGATAATATTTAAATACTGATTGGCTACCTCTGAGAAAGAACTTTTGCTAAATAGTAGCTGCTTTTAATAATGTTTCAAAAACTCCTCATTATAAAACAGAAATAGTTCAAATAAGGTTGCCACCAACAGATCCCGGTTCTGTGTTATTCTCCTTAAGAGAAAAAAGAGTATATCCATGCATAATTAAGTCGTTCAACTAATCTGCTTTTTGGTAAAAATATAATTTTATGCTTTAAGGTTCTACGGCAAGTTTCGCGGATTTTACTTTTTCCACATGTTCATTTATATCTTCCCTGACTCGTCGGATGTACATAAACCCGGTAATTGCCGCAATCACATCCACTGCCGGATAGGCCAACCAAGCTCCGAGAACACCCCATCGTTTCACAAAAAGCAAGACTATAGGAATAAACAGCACCAGCTGTC
>DUNY01000012.1 GCA_012839145.1 Thermoanaerobacterales bacterium | reverse complement strand
GATTAGTTTAAATACTTATCTAGGTCTTCAATGCTTTCTATGTCAAAAATGCTGTCAGTAATACTGTCTAAAATCGGTTTTTCCTGTGCCATCAGCTTTGAAACATATTCTTCCGGCACTTCTCCTAGCTTCTTGGTAAGTAGCCTTAAAACAGTTTCGGCTATGCCTTCTTGCTTACCTTCTTCTCTTCCCTTGCTCAGAAGATACTTCTCACTGGATACTTTATCTAAATACCATTTCCTTCGCTGATAGTAAGCTTCTCTGGCTTTTCTGTCCTGGCTGATTCTTTCTAATACATCACCGGCCATATTGATCTCTCCTTTCTTTTTCCTGATTTCTCCGATAAACTTCTGTTTTTGCTCATCTGCAGCGTCTCTTAAGAAATACAACCATTGTTCCAATGGGGTTAATTCTTCTACATTTTCTTCATCTGGAAGTTTCGAAAGTTCTAGGTAGTGGATTTCTAAATCTTCGAGTAGCACTATATCTTCTGTCTTTTCTTTTATATTGAATGTGTTATGATATTTTCCGGTTTGGGTTATTAGGTTAAAGTTAGTTATGTTTATAACTATACACTTTTTTAGCTCATGATAGGATTCTCCTTCATGAATCTGATCCATATACATACTTGCCCAGTAAAAAAGTGATCTTTTTCTGTAGCCATCGACATTTTGTATCTGCATTTCTATATCTATTACTTCGCCTTTTTGGGTCTCAACTTTTATATCCATTATGGATTGTTTTGTATCGTCATATTCTTTATCAGTATAAGGGTTTAAGTATATTATATCCGTTATTTCATCATTATTACTATTAAAGATAGAGTTTAATAAATCCACAAGTAATATTTTGCTCTCTTTGCCCTTACCGGCAAAAAGCTGTTTAAATGCAAAGTCTATTTTGGGATCCATTAAGGGGTATTTAGTTTGTTTTTCCACTTTATCCTCTCCACTTGCTTATATTATATCATGAATTTATTAGAATTGTACGGCTTTTAGAAATAGAGCTTGGTAAAAAATCATTTCCTATACCCCCTTCACGAACATATGTTTGGTTTTATTATATACTAATTATTGACGTTTTTCAATAAGTAAACTTTCGGTTTTCGACTCATAAAAAAATGTGCTCCCTTTATGTAAACAGTTTTATAATTTTCACTGTCTACTATAAGGGGAGCATATTAAAAGCCGATCTTATATATTTATTATATAAAAGTTGCCCTAATGTCTTCTCTGCTGTTTTTAGTGGAAATAGCAGGGCAGTTATGCGTTTATAGACAAAGCACCTACGGGCATGAAGAAATCACCCTGAGCAGCTTCACTTGAAGAGGGTATGGCATGTCACCGATTTCATCTAAAAATATTGTCCCTCCATCGGCTTTTTCAAAAACACCATCTTTCCCTTTTCGGCTAGCATACTTTTGTTTCTAATAAAAAAAAGAAAGAGCTTTTGGCCCTTTTTGAAAAATTACAGCACTAAATCTTTTTATGTAAATGTCAAATCTGCAGCTGACAACAGCTCCGATCATTTATTTTTATGTTTCTCTTTTATTTTAAACCCATTTCAGTATAGAATTCTTCAATAGTCTGATTTTGCTCCTCTAAGAATTTATTGAACTCATCACTACCCATAAAAGAATTGGTCCAATTGTATTTAACTAGCATTTGTTTCCAAGCATCAGTTTCAATCAATTTCTCAAAGGCGTCTTCCAAAAATTCTTTTGATTCTTCGGACATCTCAGGTGGTCCAAAAACGCCACGCCAGGTTTCGTAACTCACATTTATCCCCTGTTCTTTCATGGTAGGAATGTCTTTCAGCAATTCATGTTCGTATCTGTTATCACTCATTACTCCCAGGGCTCTAAAATTGCCAGCTTCTAGTTGGCCGATAATATCGTTAACCCCAGCAGACATTACCTGGATGGTACCATTTAACAAAGCCGCCACTAGTTCACCACTACCGTCAAAGGTGATATATTCTACATTCTTGATATCGATGCCGAACTCTTTCGCAGCAATCATAAAATTAATATGGTCATTGCCTCCAGGTTCAGAAGTTCCTCCAACGATTAGGGATTTAGGATCATTTTTCAACATACTCATAACATCATTTATGTTTTGTAACGTAGAATCACTTTTTACACAGAATATGTTAAAATCGCTCAACAATTTTGCAATGGGCGTCACATCTTGATAGTCAATTTCGGTCTGCCCTCCTATCTTATTTAGCAGGATGCCTGCAGAGTGGAACAATAAGGTATAGTTGTCATTTTTTCTGTGCTGGATTATGTATGACATCCCGACACTACCACCACCACCAGCACGATTTTCAACGGGAACAGACTGGGTAATAATCTTTTCATCCACCATAACCTTTGCGGCAGCTCTAGCTGTTGTATCCATCCCGCCCCCTGGACCGAAAGGAACTAAGAAAGTTATCGGTTTACTTGGATAAGAATCCGTTTTAGTTTGTTGGCACCCTGTCAAGCTTAAAGCGAATACTGCCAATAGCAACATTACCACAGTTCTTAGAGCACGGCCATTACTCATTTTGTATCCTCCTTTATAAATTTTTGGTGTTTTTGCCTTTATACCATTAAATAATATACATTTACCTCCCTTCACTGTTAACTCACCTCATCATTTTGGTTTGTTTATCACTAACTAAATCTCTGAGTCCTTAATTACCATTAAATATCTATTGTTCTTAATTTTTTTATACCAGTGGCAATATAAGGATAGGCTATCGACAATACCGTTAAAATCCATAGTCCTATGCAAATATAAGAACTGAAGAAAATATTATTGCAACTAGAGGTCATTTTCATGCTTTGGCTAAAGGACTGCTCCATCATCGGACCTACAATCACTGCAAGTATCATTGGTCCTGTGGGTACCTTATATTTCTTCATAAAGTAACCTATCACACCAAACATAATCATAAGAACAAAATCTCCGGTACTAAAATTCACTGTATATACACCCATAAATGCCATAACCAGCACCAATGGATACAATATAGTGGGTTTAATCGCCAAAACCCTTACAAGCAAACTAGCCATTGGAATATTTACAATGGCACAGACTATGTTACCTAAAAACATTGATGCGATAACCCCCCATACCAGTGCAGGATGCTGTGTAAAAAGCAAGGGTCCAGGCTGCAAACCCATCATAATCAACGCCCCCAACATTATTGCGGTGGTTCCGGAACCGGGTATTCCCATGGTCATCATAGGAATTAAAGCACCTACCGAAGCAGCATTGTTAGCCGCTTCTGGTGCGGCAAGACCTTCAATAGCACCTTTACCGAATTTATCGGGTTCTTTGGAAATTTGTTTTTCATTATTATAAGCCATTAAACTAGCAATAGTTCCGCCTGCTCCTGGTAACACCCCTACCAAAAAACCAACCGGTGTGGCTCTTAGTATTGGGCCAATACTCCTCTTCCACTCCTCCATGGTAATCCAAATCTTTTTGAATTTGGTCTGAATAGGTTTTAAGCTTTGACGGTTAAGACTTTCCAAATTAGTAAAAACTTCACCCAAGCCGAAAACCCCTACAATTACAACAATAAAATCAATTCCGGATTGTAATTCGGCAATTCCAAAGGTCATTCTTTCCACGCCAGATTGAAGCTCAATTCCTACTGTAGCAAACATCAAACCAAAAACAATAGAAAGAAGCCCCTTGAAAAGGTCTCCTTTTGAACTGGCAGCAGTAACGATTAATGCAAAAACCATCAGAACAAAATATTCTGGTGGCCTGAATCTTAAAGCAAATTGTGAAACAGGTAATGCCAAAAATACAAATGCAATAGTTGCAATCAAGCCGCCAAAAAACGATGCAATGGCTGATATAGCAAGAGCTGATTCAGCTTTTCCGCTCTTTGCCATGGGGTAACCGTCAAAACAGGCAGCAATTGCGGCCCCGTCACCAGGGATATTCAATAGTATGGAACTCCGGGAACCTCCAAACATTGCCCCATAGTAGATGGCACACATAGTCAACAATGCAGTTAAGGGATCCATGACAAAGGTCAGTGGCAACATTAAAGCAATTCCAGTTGTTGGCCCAATTCCAGGCAGCATTCCCAGAACAGTTCCAAGAACTGAACCAATAATCAACCATATTATGTTGAGCGGTTGTAGGACTTGTACAAAACCAAGCATTAAGTACTTAAATGTTTCTGTCACAGATAATCACTCCTTTACTTTATGGTAAAGTAATTAGAAAGACTCGTTCAAATATCACATACATACTTATGGTAAAAACAGCTGTAATGATGATATTTTGGAGCCATGCCTGTTTTCCGTTCATAATAAACATTAGGCTGCCTAAAAACAACATCGTTGCTATCAAAAAGCCCAACTTATAAAATAAAACTGTATATGCCAAAGAAATGATTATAGTAATGACTATCATAGAATAATCTTTTTTTGATTTGGTTTCCATTTTGCCAGGAACTGCTGCGTGTTCAAGGTATCCCTTAATTAATAGTACTACCCCCGCAATAAGCATAATTGCACCCAATCCGATGGGAAAGTATTTTGGCCCCATAGGATCACCTATTGCTGCTATTGGTATTCTTATTGCCATGATAAAATATATGCCTCCTACTATAGTTGCAAAAAGACCAATTTTAAAATTAGTAGGCATTGATTTGCACCTCCTTTACTAATGGCTGTTTAAGCCCTCAAATTTGTTCAGTGCTAAATCATATTTTCAATATTTGTATAATCTCATTTCTCATATTACCCGCTCTAGAATGGCTGGGCCCTTAGTGAAACTCATGTTTAAAAACTTATTGGTAATCCGTATTAAAACTCATGATTGCGATATCCGGAACTATTTTCTATAACATACTCTCTGTTTATATCTCCTATAAGATAGTATCCTTTTTGTAGAATTTAACCCAAGCCTGTATAGCTTGTGGGCAAGTTTCACTTTTGTAACTTACCCACAAGACCACTCATCGAACTACAATATTCATCGTTGAATAAGTTATTTATGCCTTTAAATTTTTATGGGCATTTCAAGCAAATGATAACATAAAGTTTTACCGTGATAGTCTAGTGCCAACGTCGTAGTTACATCACCTTTTTCAACATCTCTTAAAACAAAGTTTATTGCCGGTATATTGGGAACAAGATACCGTTCAACTGAACCCGCAATACCATTTAAGTATCTGTTCACCTCATCAGTGGTTAATTGTTCAACTAATACCTCGTAATTTTTTTCTTCATAAGGGAATACAGCAATGTTAACTGTTGACCCTTTATCACCCGCTCTAGAATGAGCTAGAGCCCTTAGTGGAATTTGCCCCATATTTAAGACCTCCTATTTGTAATCTTATTAAAATTCATGAACTTCGTAATGAATAACATCTCTTGGGATAAGTGTTGATTTTACACCTATGATTTTACGAGTATTTGTTTTTACGCCACCACTTCCAGCTACACCATTTATTCCTCCGCCTTTTATTTCATTTTCAACTTTTCTGGCTTCCATGTTTGAAGAAACTCTAACGACAAATCTTACTCTAACATCTGTAGCATTTTTTACCGGATAGGTATCTGGAATTTGATTGGATCTGCTCCCATATAATGAATCAATTCCGATGCGTTCAATTCTATATTCCAAGACAT
>DUNY01000143.1 GCA_012839145.1 Thermoanaerobacterales bacterium | reverse complement strand
ATATTACATACTTCTGTTGATTACAAAAGATGATATATTCATTAAAACTTTTTTTATCGGAATTTCAGGAAGTGTTTCAATGGAATTCAGTGCTTTTTGAACATATCTTTTTGCCATAGACTCAGAATATTTTATTCCGCCGGACTTTTTTATTATTTCAATAGCTTCATTTATTTCATCTTCATTTATGTTTCTATTGCTTAGAATATGTTTCAGATGTTCCCTATGCTCAGAATATTTCAAGGCATAAATAGCAGGTAATGTAATTACCCCTTCTCTAATATCAGCACCAGCGGGCTTGCCTAGCTTTTTATCCTCACTGATAAAATCTAATAAATCATCAGCTATTTGAAAAGCTATACCTGTGTTTATACCATAATTGTGTAAAGCTCTTACGGTTTTTGTAGGAGCTTTCGATGCTCTTGCACCGATCTCCGAGCTCAAAGCAAATAAAATAGCTGTTTTTCTTCGTATTCTGTAAAGATATTCTTTAAAAGTTAGGTCAGTATTGAAGAGATCTTCCCTTTGCTTTAATTCACCTTCACATATTTGGTACATAACTTTGGAAACGCTGCGCAGCATATTAAAATGATCAGAAGAAGCGAACAGTTCGAAAGCTTTACAAAAAAGGTAATCTCCCGCAAACACAGCAATATCTTTGCCTAACTGGGACTGAATGCTTGCAATTCCACGCCTTAGAGGTGAATCGTCAATAATATCATCATGGATTAGAGTAGCCGTATGTATGAGCTCCACTGATACTGCCAGTGACCTTATATTTTCGAAATCATATTCGCCAAACCTTGCTGCTGCCAAAACCATGGCAGGCCTCAGCCTTTTCCCACCGGAATTTATCATATTTTCCAATGGTTTCTTAATTAATCTTATTTTAGTATCCACTACTGCTCTTAAATCATCCTCTAAAACTAACAGCTCTTCTTCTATCTCCCCAAGAATTTGTTTGAACACCCTATCACCACACATATAATTCTGTAATATCTCTCTTTGTTTTGAGCAAAACGAGTCCAATATTATAAACATATTACATTCCTAGTATAAACATTTTGTTTTAAAATGTCTACACTACGTTTGTTAAAACACTTCAATTTGCTTATTTTGTAACTTAAAAGGAGTTTTATAATTTGCGAAGAATTATGTTAAAAGAAGATTATTAAAAAAGCATGACTTTCGGTTTGTTTGTTTTTCACAAAAACATGAAACCTTTGGTCAGTTTAAACCGTCTATAGTATGTGAGCTTATATTCATCAGTAAAGAGGAGGTACTAATTTGCCCATAATAGAGCTAACAAAAATATCTCGCAGCTACAAAAATGGCCAGGTTCTTATTAATGCCCTTAAAGATATTGATTTAAGCATAGATGAAGGAGACTTCGTTTCGATAATGGGACCTTCAGGTTCTGGTAAATCTACTATGCTTAACATTATAGGCTGTCTGGATAGACCTACATCAGGGGCATATGAAATCGCAGGCAGGCGAGTTGAAAAAATGGGTGACAGTGAGTTGGCTGATATACGAAATCAACTTCTGGGTTTCGTTTTTCAAAGTTTTCACCTTTTGCCTGATTTAAACGCTTTAGAGAATGTGGAATTACCACTGATTTATCGAGGTTTAGTCGGTAATGAACGTCATAAACGCTCTGTTGAAGCACTTAAGTCTGTTGGTCTGGAGCAGCGTATCCACCATCGACCATCTCAACTTTCTGGTGGTGAGCAGCAGAGGGTAGCCATAGCTAGGGCAATCGTAGGAGATCCAAAGGTAATACTTGCTGATGAGCCAACCGGTGCTTTGGACTCAAAAACAAGCGAAACTATAATGGCTATTTTTCAAGAGTTAAACAGTCAAAGGGGTATAACCATAGTTCAGGTAACCCATGAAAAAAGTGTGGCTGAATACGGACATAGGATTTTTCATTTATTAGATGGAAAAATAGAGCGTGTTGAAGATGTGGTAAAATAAAGAACTTTTATTATTTAAAATTTTGGGAGGTAATAAAAATGGCGCAACGTATATTAATGATCGCCTTGATAATAGTAATTGTAATCGGTGGTGGGTTTTATGCTTATAGGGAACTTGTACCACCACCTGTCCAGGAGGCACAGGGACCCGTTTATTCAACAAAGCCCGCAACTAGAGGAGACATAACCGTAGGAATTGATGTTACAGGGCCTTTAAACCCTTCTCGTGGCGGAGGCATACAAGCTCCAGGTGGAAGGAATTATTATGAGATGCCTACCAGCAATATCCAATATACTCTTGTAGACATTTTGGCTGAAGAAGGGTCAGAGGTTAAAATGGGGCAAATTATTGCGAAGCTGGCAGCCCCGGAGCTTCAAACCCAGATAAAAAATGCCAAAGATGAACTGGAAAGTGAAAAAAAATTTTTATCGGATTTAACTGGTTTATCACCTGAAAGGTTGTATGAAATTAATCCATCCCAGGGTGTTGTCCTTAGAGCACCTATAGACGGCAGGGTTTCAGGTTTGTCAGTTTCCGAGGGCAAGGAAGTCAAACAGGGTCATATTGTTGCAAGAATAGTTGATGACTCTTACTTTAAAATAAATGCAAAAATTTACCCTGATGAGTTCGCTCAGGTTGAGCTCGGTCAGGAAATGGCTTTGCGATTCTCTATATTTGACGGTACATATTACGGAAAGATTACTGATGTTAATCCGAACCCAGTTCCCGACGATGATGAGGAAAGTTCTGCAATAGGCTTTGTGCATTGGATAACTGTTGAGGGCAAGAACCCCGGTTTGGTTAAGCCCGGAATTGATGTTTATATTGGTGTTCCCGGTGAAAACAAAGACGCAACTAAAGTTTTATGGTTTGCGAACCCTTCCAAAGTCGAAGGTTTTGTCAATGAAGAAAGGGTCTTATCAACCGTGGAAGCAATGGCTACCGAGGTACATGTAAGAGAAATGCAAACAGTAAAAGAAGGTGACCCCATTGTATCTCTATCCGGTTCAGATGTTCGAAAGACCATTGAGGAGAAACTGGAAAAAATCCGTGAAAAAGAATCCCAGCTTACTGAACTGTACACAAAAGCCGGTCAAATGGAAGTAAAATCTCCGATGGACGGTGTAATAGCAAGCTGGGATACCCAACTGGGAGCACAAATTAGACCCGGTGAATGGATGGGATATGTTTTTAATACAGGTGATATGGGAATGTGGGTTGAAGTTGACGATATAGATGTTTTAATGATACAGCAGGGTTCTCCCGTAAAAGTATCAGTTGATGCTCTCCCAGGTGAAACTTTTGAGGGTGAAGTAATGCACGTATCTACTATGGGTAAAGATATGAAAGGAATTACTCAGTTTGCCGTGGATATTAGAGTAAAAGGCGGGCCAAATTTACGACCGGGCATGCAAGCAAAAGCATACATAGATGCAGGAAGCGCTGAAAATGTAATCCTCGTGCCTTTGGAAGCTATTTTTGAAGAAGACGGCATTCAAAAAGTTGAAGTGTTAAATCCGGATGGTACCACTAAAGCAGTTGCCGTAAAGCTGGGCTTGATGAACGACCGTGCAGCGGAAGTTAAGAGCGGTTTAAAAGAAGGTGAGCTTGTAATAACAGGAAGCAGTGCTGATTTGCTTCCCAGTCAACATATCGGAACAAAGGATTCCATTATTCCTTCAAAAGATAGCAACGATGATAATAACAACGAAGAGCAAAAAGCACCAGCAGTCAATTAAGGAGTGGATATAATGTTTAAATCACTACGTATTTACCCTACACTTACACGGTTATGGTTTGCCGCCAGAATGGCAACTCATGGAATTCTGGCACATCCTTTGCGTTCCGCACTTACTATATTAGGTGTTACTATTGGTGTAACTTCTGTTGTCAGCCTCATGGGAATAGGTGAAGGTGCAAGGCAAGCTGTCGTAGCTCAGTTTGAAAGTCTTGGTTCCAACGTGATTGCTATTAAAGCCAATGACCCTTCGGTGGAATTTGATCCTGATGACGTGTCGGACTTGGTGGAACGAGTGGAAGGTATGGATATGGCTACTCCGGTGGTTCATACAAAAGCCGTGATGCGCTGGCGAAGAGCTAGAGGTACAGTGGACATAGTCGGAGTAAACAGTAAGTTTCCCAATATTAGAGATCATGAATTGATTTCAGGTCACTTTTTTACTGAACTGCATACATCTCAACGTTCCCCGGTAGTAGTTTTAGGTTACAATATGGGGAAAGGATTGATGGGGGGACGCAATCCAGTCGGTCAAGTTATAAGTTTAAACGGCAGAACCTTTAGGATAGTAGGAGTATTGGCCCCAAAAGGACCTGGAAAAGCCGAAGATATTGACGATAAAATAGTCATACCTTATACTACTGCTTTGAAAATTGCCGAAAAAAAGACTATCGCTGAGATATGGGGAAAAGCAGAAACACCTTTAAAAGCCGACCTTGCTGTTGTGCAGCTTGGTAGGATTTTTAAAAGAAAATTAGGACTTGATCAAAGCGCACCTACCACCATACCGGGAAATGGTGATGAAGATGTGCCAGCTGGTGAAGGCCCTGTGGAGGCTGCACCTGTCGAAGAGAGCCCCAGAGAAAACAGAGAGAATCCCATCATTCCGGGTGGCGAGGATTTGATTACTATTACTAATTTAAACCAATTGGTGCAAGAAGCAGACCAAGCCAATCGTGTAATGACCCTTTTACTCGGAGGAATCGCCGCAGTTTCACTTTTGGTAGGCGGTTTGGGAATAATGAATATTATGCTCGTAGCTGTAACTGAACGAACCCAAGAAATAGGAGTTCGTCGAGCTTTGGGGGCAAAACAGACAGATTTATTGATTCAATTTTTGCTAGAAGCTCTATACGTAAGCGGTATCGGTGCTATAGCAGGCACAGCAGGCGGAATCTGGGGACTGAATGCTTTTGCCCGCCATGGATTTCAAACAGCTATAAGCTTTGACGCCATAAAAATCGCCGTGGTGGTGGCCTTGACTTCAGGACTTCTTTTTGGAATTTATCCTGCTGTTTCAGCGTCCTCCGTCCCGCCTATCGAAGCTTTAAGACGGCAGTAGAATATTTTAAAAGCAGTGGTTTTTAAGCTTTCCACTGCTTTTTCTTATTACAAAAAAATCATTCATTTTAACACTTTGGTCATCAACTGGTTTCTATCTAGCTTCACTCCCATTTTTTTTGCCTTTTTT
>DUNY01000309.1 GCA_012839145.1 Thermoanaerobacterales bacterium | reverse complement strand
TTTTCGCCATATTCCGTGGATGTGGTCAAAAAGCATGACACCTGGGTACATTATACCGTCACTGGGCTCAATGGAAAGTGCTATATCAGCTATGACATCGTTGGATATGTTTTTACCCAAAGCCTTAGCCGTGGCAAGACAAGCAGCCGTAATGTCCGCCGTACTGGAAGAGAGTCCTACAGCATAAGGGATATTGGAATTTATCGAAACATGAGCCTTTAAATCTTCCACCCCAAAATATTTCAAGGTTTTTTCTACAGCCTGATTTGTCTTGAAGTGCTTCAGTTCACTGCATTCAAGACTTTTATTTGTATTACCATCTAAACGAACCGTTACTTGGGTACAAAGTGCTATGGGACAAGTCACTAAAAAATTGCAATCATCAATTGTTCCCTGCACAATTTCCCCACAACTGGCAGGACAGACAGCTTTCCCCAACAAAAGTCTCATCCTTTCCCAAAATCCCTATTTCAATTTCATGGGCAATCCGGAAACCATGAACAAAACCTGATCAGCGGCAGCAGCCACAATCTGGTTGACTTCACCCAGTATATCCCTGTACAACCGACCAAGTGGATATTCTGGCACCAAACCCAGGCCCACCTCGTTAGATACGATTATGAATTTTTGTTGCATTTTCTCGATTTCTTCCACCATGGCTTCAACTTCATCCAAAAGGTCTGCTCTCAAATCATCCCAAGCCTTTAAATCCTCTGCCTTCTCCAAGGGCAGCCAGTTTGAAACCAAAAGGGCCATGCAATCAATCAAAACAGTATCAAAATCATCATAGCTTTTATCTGTCCTTATTTTCTTAAGCACTATGGATAAGTATCGAGGTTCTTCAACAGTTATCCAGTTGTCAGGTCTTCTCTTTTTATGAATTCTTATTCTGTGAGCCATTTCTTCATCTAAGGCTTGAGCTGTAGCAATGTATATTACTTTGCCGCCTCTTTTTAATGCCTCTTTTTCGGCAAATCGGCTTTTCCCGCTCCTGGCTCCTCCTGTGATAAATATAGATCCCATCTTCCTTCTCCTTTTTTAAATCCTGTAATCCTTGTTTTTTTTCTGAAACAACAAATATATGAAAAAAGGACCGCCGAATAATGCTGTCAATACCCCTACCGGCAGTTCCGTAGGTGCTATAATAACCCTGGACAGAGTATCTGCCAACATCAAGTATAATCCGCCGACCATAGCTGAAAGGGGAAACAACTGCCTGTAATCAGGACCGATGATGACCCGGGTAATATGTGGAATGATGAGTCCCACAAACCCGATTACGCCACTTACGGCCACTGCTGATGCAGTGAGTAGCGCGGCTGCAGCCAGAGTGGTTTTTTTTACTCTCTCCGTATCTACCCCGGTAAAAAAAGCGGTTTCTTCTCCTAACTGAAGTATATTCAGGTACCTCAGGTTCAAATATGCCAGAATAAAACCGACAATACCATAGGGTATGTTGAGATACACTTCGTTCCATCCCTGGGAAGAGAAACTTCCCAATAGCCAAAAATATATCTGGTGAAGCTTTTCATCACTGAAATACATAAAAAAGGAAACCAAGGCGGAAATAAAGCTGCTGACGGCTACACCCGAAAGAAGTAATGTAAAGGAATATGTTCGCCCACCGATACTGGCCAGGCTGTAGACCAAAAATATGGTCCCAGCCGCACCTAAAAAGGCAAAAAAGGGTATTGAACCTATTCCTAAAAATCTCATACCGGGAAAAAACAAAATACCCAAGGAAGCTCCTAGAGAAGCTCCTGACGATGCCCCTATTATATAGGGGTCGGCCATGGGATTTCTGAAAACTCCCTGGTATATAACTCCTGCTGCAGACAGCTCAGCCCCTACTAGAAATGCCAAGATAATTCTGGGAAACCGTAGTTGTAATACAATTGTCTCATCTGTTGGTGTCCAGTCTCCCAGTATTTTGCCGGCTAGAAAAGGCAATCTGCTAAATAGTATCTTAAAAACCTTTCTCGGAGGGATGCTGACAGATCCAACAGCTAAGGCCAAAATACCTCCGATTACTATTCCCAGTGCTACAAAAATATATTTCCTGTAGCTTCTGATGTTTTTAAATGCATTGTCAGCCATAGTGCCCTCTCCTTTAATAAAAAAGCTAAGCAATAGATATTATTATCCTATATATGTTAGTTAAAATAATTGTTATTTAAATAGTTCCGGATACAATATCTCAACAAACTTTTCAAGACCGTCCACCAGTCTTGGAGTAGCTCTCTGAACTAAATTCTCGTCAAGGTAAAAGACTTTTTTGTTTTTTATTGCATTTATATTTTCCCAACCCTGTCGAGTAATTACGTCCTCTATAGACTGATTGCTGGAGCCGTGGTGTGAAAATATGATAAAATCCGGATTTTTATCTATAATCATTTCCTGACTGTACTGAGGGTAAGCTTTTTGGGCATCTTTGGCTATGTTTTCACCGCCAGCTCTTTGTATTATATCATCCACAAAGGTTCCCGGCCCGCTAGTAGTGATAGGTGAAGGCCATATCTCATAGTAAACCTTCGGACGCTTATCTAGTTTTACTTTGGCTACCACATCTTCCACATTTTCCATTCTTGCTTTCAAATTCTTGATTAAAGTCAAAGCTTCATCTTGTTGTCCGGTGGCTTTGCCTATTATTTCTATACTGGCAAACATCTCATCAAAGTCTTTTGGGTCCAAAACCACAGACGGTATATTTAGCTTTTCCAATTCTTCCACTGACTTTTGATGCATATTTGTGGCCACTACCAAATCAGGTTTGACGGATACTATCTTTTCAATATTGGGTTCCGAAAAACCTCCGATCTTTTCTTTATTTTTTGCTGCTTCGGGATAATCACAATAATCGGTAACACCTACAATTTTTTCCTCAAGACCAAGGGCATATAATATTTCCGTATTACTCGGTGCCAGTGAAACTATTCTTTCCGGTAGTTTTTCTATTGCCACCTCTCTACCAATCTGATCTGTCAATGTAACGGAAAAAGACCCATCTTCCGTGTTTTCCAGATCATCCGGTTCTGTGGCTTGAGGTGAGTTTTTACAACCGGTTATAATCAATATAATAAGCACAATAACTAAAAATATATTTATTATCTTAAATCGATTCTTCATTTTCATTCATTCTTACCCCTTTTCCGGTATATTAAAATAACCCGGCCTCTCGTTGGAAAACCGGGTTGTTATCGCGACACAGTACACCCCCTTTCTTCCGAAGGCTAGTACTTAATCAACAGGCAGGTTTCCTGGCTCTCGGATCATATTCCCTGCACCTTCCCGGTTTCCCAGTGGTATAGCAGTTTATCCCCGATTACAGTGGCGGGACCGCTCAGGACTTTCACCTGATTCCCTTTTAACCTCACGGCACCTGATTGAAAAAGACATATTCAGTTCTTGAGTTTATTATAGGCCTAACTTTCTTCTTTCACAAGGTATATGACATGTTTATGTACTTTTATTATTGAATATCTTATAAAACAACCGCCATGAAATATAAACAAGAATAAAAAGCGATATTAGACCTAATACCTTGTATTCAAATGACAACGATAA
>DUNY01000368.1 GCA_012839145.1 Thermoanaerobacterales bacterium | reverse complement strand
ATGGAAATGGCAGATTTGGTCCAAGTGATGTGATTACAAGAGAGCAGATGGCCGTGATGACTGATAACTTCATCAAAGCTATGAAGGCCCAGTTAGACATTGTAAACAAGAAAGCCGGCTTCACTGATCAAGCAAAGATAAACAGCTGGTCATCAGAAGCTGTGGCAAATATGCAACAATATGGCATAATCAAAGGTAAGACGAGCGGTACTTTCGACCCTCAAGGTACAGCCACCCGGGCGGAGGCAGCCACAATCCTCAAGGGCTATATTGATAGTTTGCTGAAATAAAGTTTGATATTCAAATAAAAAGGTGTATTTTCCACATTAATTAATGGTGGGAATATACCTTTTTTTATTTTAAGAAAAACCAAGGGATTTCGGTGTTTGTAATCCTGTAAAAAACTAAGTAGCCCCTAAGGTTTTCAAAGTTTTATTAAGCCCTAGGAGATGCAGTGTTAAATATATTGCAGTAAAAGTTTGCAAAAAGGATTTTGTAGGTTTTTGTCGAAGCATATTATATACATAAGTAGAGTAAAAACCCCCTTTTACATTTTTCGGCTCTTTATAAAGGAGGTATAAAAATGCCGCTACAGAATATAGGAAAGTTTTTTCAATCAATTATAGAGAATATCAATTTAGGTATTATCGTAGTAAACGAAGAAGGAAATGTAGTATATGTAAATCCGGCATATGAACCATTTATAGGCAAGAGTGTCAGTGAATTGATGGGAAAGCATATTTCAGAGGTTGTAGAAGAACCCGGCATTCAAAATACTGTTATCACCGGACAAGCTGAGTTAGGGGTCTGGATGAAGACAAAAGGAGAGAAATTTTATTGCCATCGCATTCCGTTTAAACATAATAATCAAAAATATGCCATGGCGGTCATTGCTATTGAAAGGCCTGACCAGCTTAATATCGTCTTGGAAAGGCTATGGTTAACAGAAGCCCATTTATCGTTTTATGAAAAGAAATTTGGGGCAAAAATACAACAAAATTATACCATTGAAAAGATAATCGGTCACTCCCAGGCAATAGAGTCTGTTAAGAAATTAGCACTAAAAGCAAGCAAGTCTAACAGCAATGTCTTAATAACCGGAGAAACCGGTGTTGGAAAAGAGGTATTTGCTACTGCAGTTCACAATCACAGCAAGTTCACAATCACAGCAAAAGATTCGGTGGACCTTTCGTGAAGGTTAATTGTGCGGCCATACCGGAACAATTAATAGAATCAGAACTTTTCGGGTATGAAAGTGGTGCTTTCACAGGGGCGAGTGAAAAAGGCAAAATAGGTAAATTCGAATATGCGAATAATGGAACCATTTTCCTTGATGAGATTGGAGATTTACCATTATCTATGCAGCCTAAACTTCTACGCGTTTTACAAGATGGGGAGATTACCAGAGTAGGAGGGAACAAGCCAATATATGTTAATGTCAGAGTGATTGCAGCGACAAATAAAAACTTGGAAATGATGGTCTCAAAAAATCAATTTCGTTCAGATTTATTCTATCGCTTGAATGTTTTTTGTCTTGAGATTCCACCATTGCGAAAAAGGAAAGAAGATATACCGCTTTTCATTGACAAATTTTTAAAAACAGAGTGTGATAAATTAGGTGTTCCTTTAAAAAAAATGTGCAAAAATGTTTTAAATAAATTAAAACAGTATTCCTGGCCCGGAAATGTGCGTGAGCTGGCAAATGTGATAGAAAGTCTTGTGAATTACTCTGAAGGAAACGAAATAACTATGGAAGATCTTTACTTAGTTATGGGAAGCAAATTAGAAATGACGGATCTTTATCCTGAGGAAATAACCAGACTGGATGAAATCTTACTGCACATTGAAAAAAGAATAATAATAGATAAGATTAATGAATTTGACGGGAATAAAACTAAAGCGGCTGAAAACTTAGGAATTCACAGGACCACACTTTACGAAAAACTAAGAAAGATGGGAATCGACCCAAATGAAATTGTATAGCTTTTCCTACATTGTAGTGAATTCCATACAGAAAAAAGCAAATCTTAGGCTAGATCGATAATAACTTAAAATTAATTCCGGAGAGCTTAAAAGGCTGTTGCAATGCTATTTTGCAGTTGCCATAAAAAAGCTTGTCTCCGGAATTTTTTTTATGGCATGGGATTTGCAATATATAAATCGCGAGCGCTTGAAATTATAAAACGGCCTTAGGAGGAATATGATGAAAATCGTTGTTGCTATTACTGGAGCTTCAGGAGCAATTTTAGGTGTCAGATTACTTACAGCCTTAAATGAATTAGAAAATGTTGAGACACATCTAGTTATTAGTGATTGGGGAAAAAAGACAATAGAAATAGAAACAGATCTAGCACTTGAAGATGTAGTTAAAAAAAGTCATTATTACCATGACAATAAAAACTTGGGAGCGAGCATTGCCAGTGGCTCATTCAAAACAGATTGTATGGTTATAATTCCATGTAGCATGAAAACCCTGTCAGGTATTAGTCACGGTTACTCAAATTGTTTAATTACAAGGGCTGCAGATGTAATATTGAAAGAACGGAGAAAATTAATAATAGTCCCTAGAGAAACACCTCTTAATACGATTCATCTGGAAAATCTTCTAAAACTGTCGAAAATGGGTGTGGAGATAGCACCGTTTTTACCAGCTTTCTACAACTCCCCAAAATCATTAGATGATGTATTGGACCATTTTATTGGTAGGGTTTTAGATCAACTGGGGATAGAAAATAAATTAGTCAAAAGATGGGGAGAAAACCAAAACAACTAAGAAGGAGGTTATAAATATGGCTAGGATAAAATTAGTACAAATTGAAGAAGCCGAAGGTTTGGTAAAAGAAGTATACGATGACATTCAGCGAGTAAGAGGAGAAGGTAAGGTTTCAAATTTACTAAAGGGTTTTGCTAATTTCCCAGAACTGCTAAAAGCTAATTGGGAGCGTATGTGTGTAATAATGGGCAAAGGGAATTTGTCAAAAAAATTAAAGGAAAGTATAGCCCTTTGTTTAGCTATTGTAAATGAATGTTCTTACTGAACATCCTTCCACTCTGAAGCCCTCCGTGATGAGGGTGCAAACGAAGATTTTATAAAAAAAGTAAAGGAATTTAACTTTGAAGATTTGGGTTTAACTGAAAAAGAAAAAGCATTGCTCGAATTTTGTTTAAAGGCAAATGTGGATGCTAACGGAATAACTGACGAGGAATTTCAAAAGCTCAAAGATTTGGGTTCAACCGATCAAGAAATTGTCGAAGCCATTGAATGCATGACTTTGTGTTCTGGTTTTAACAGCTACGCAGACGCCTTGGGTATTGGCAATGATGCATGGCTAGATGACTAAGCTTTTAATTCTGCGTGTAGATATATGTTGAACTGGAGAGGAGTATAAGTAATGCGTTACATTCTACGTATTAATCTTGGATCTGGTCAAGTAACAAAACAAAACGTACCACCGGAATATGAACGTTTGGGTGGAAGAAGCCTAACATCAACTATGGTAGCAAATGAGGTTCCTCCTTACGTTGATCCATTCGGAGAAAAAAGCAAACTCGTTTTTGCGCCCGGATTATTAGCGGGAACTTATGCATCCAGTGTGAATAGGCTCTCCCTAGGCGGGAAAAGCCCTTTGACCGGAGGGATTAAGGAAAGCAACTCTGGAGGAACCTTTGCACTTAAGCTAGCTAGGTTAGGGATTAAGGCATTGGTTTTAGAAGGGTTGCCCGATTACGAAGAATTTAAAATCATTAAAATTAGTAAAGAAAAGGTTGAAATATTAGATGGAGAAAAATACTGTAATCTTAATACCATCGATACTGCTGATGAATTAAGAAAAGACTTTGGAGAAAAGTATAGCATGGCTGTAATTGGCCCTGCAGGAGAAAGAAAATATCTTTGTGCATCAGTTGTTGTTACAGATAAAGAAGGAGTTGCTGCCAGGCATTTGGGCAGAGGTGGGCTCGGGGCCGTAATGGGGTCAAAAAAGGTAAAAGCTATATTGGTAGACGATTCCGGATGTAGCGCAGTAAAGGGGAAAGATT
>DUNY01000294.1 GCA_012839145.1 Thermoanaerobacterales bacterium | reverse complement strand
TTGTTTAGAATACTGCAGGAGGAAAAACCCGATTATATAACAGTGGCATTTGACAAGAAAGGCCCCACCTTTCGGCATGATGAATATGCAGCATACAAGGCTACACGGCCGAAAACGCCCGATGAATTAATAGGGCAGTTCGACCTCTTAAAAGAGATACTGCAAGCCCTACATATTTGTTTTATTGAGACTGATGGATTTGAAGCCGATGACATTCTGGGAACCCTTTCAAAAAAGGGTGAAGAATCGGGTATTTTTTCCATAATAGTTACAGGAGACAAGGATGCTCTACAGTTGGTCTCTTCAAACACTAATGTAATGCTTACAATAAAAGGCATTTCTGAGATGGAAGTCTATGATAATGAAAAGGTCAAAGAAAGGTATGGTATTCTCCCGAAAGCCGTGGCTGAAATGAAAGGTTTGATGGGGGATAAATCCGATAATATCCCTGGAGTACCGGGAATAGGCAAAAAAACGGCTGCAAAACTTATCCAAGAGTTTGGCACAGTGGATAATGTTTTAAATAATATGGATAAACAAAAGGGAAAACTTAGAGAAAATCTGGAAAAGTATTCTGAACAAGCCAAAATCAGTAAGTATTTGGCCACGATAGTAAGAGACATACCTTTGGAATTTAACCCTGATGATATTGTTTATTGTGAACCAAATTACGACAAATTAATAAAATTATTCAGGGAATTGGAGTTTTACAGCTTCATCGATCGATTTCAGCTAACTGTTGACTTTGAAGTATCGGAAGATGAGCAGACAGTAAATATTGAAAATGCTGATACACTACAGGAGTTAGTGCAAAAGATCATTACATTAAAACAAGTTGCGGTTCTTGCCGATGTGGAAACAAAAGATTCTACATCATATGAAACAAATGGTATATATCTTTCTACTAAAGATAAAAATTATTGCATAGGTCCTGACTTTATAAAAGAAGATAATATTAATTGTTATTTAAAGTCTATTCTAGAGGACTCGGCCATATACAAAATAACCCATGACGGTAAATTTTTGAGAAACTATTTAAGACAGCTGGGTATAGATTTCAAATGTCAGTTTGACACTATGCTGGCAGGTTATCTTCTGGAACCGTCAAAGCCTCGTTATGACATACCAACACTGGTGATGGAGTATTTAGGTAGAACTCTTGCCGATAAATCCGGTTTTGGGGAAAAAACCGGATGTCTTATTGCTTTAAAAAATGCAATGGATAACAGAATAAAGGACTGTGAAATGCAGAGTTTGTTTTACGATGTGGAAATGCCCTTCAGTGTAGTTTTGGCAGACATGGAACATGTAGGGATAAAGGTAAACCCTGAAAAACTCCAAGAGCTTTCGAACAAGTTCGGCAAAAAGCTTGGCAGCCTTACTGAAGATATATACAACCAAGCAGGCACCGAATTTAATATAAATTCACCTAAGCAACTGGGTGAGATACTGTTCGAGAGGCTTTCACTGCCGGTGATAAAAAGAACCAAGACAGGCTACTCCACTGATGCAGAAGTCCTTGAAAAATTGCGGTCAAGTCATCCTATTGTGGAAAATGTTTTGGAATACCGTTTTTTAATGAAAATGAAGTCAACTTATATCGATGGCCTATTAGTACTGGTGGATAAAAGCTCGAGTAGGATTTACACAAGTTTTAATCAGACGGTAACATCTACCGGACGCATCAGCAGTACGGAGCCAAATCTGCAGAATATACCTGTAAAAACCGAGGAGGGTAGGCATATTCGAGGAGTTTTTACAGCTGACGGCCCCGGTCATGTGCTTTTATCCGGAGACTATTCACAGATAGAACTCAGGGTATTGGCCCATATATCCCAAGATCCGGGTCTTATAGAAGCTTTTATCAAAGGAGAAGACATACATACCCGCACGGCCAGTGAGGTTTTCGGAGTATTGCCGGAAGAAGTGACACCACTGCTGAGAGACAGGGCAAAGGCAGTGAATTTCGGTATAGTTTATGGGATTAGTGACTATGGGCTGGCTCAAGGGTTGGGGATTTCCAACCAGGAAGCACAGGAATACATTAATGCATATTTTGAGCGATATCCCGGTGTTAGAGATTATATCAGGGAAACCATCCGGTTAGCTAAAAATAAGGGGTACGTGACAACACTGCTCAATCGTAGGCGCTATATACCCGATATCAACAGCAGAAATTATCATCTTAGGTCTTTTGCTGAGCGTACTGCCATGAATACGCCCATTCAAGGAAGTGCAGCGGATATTATTAAAGTGGCAATGGTCAAGGTATATAACCACTTAAAACAGAACAATCTTAAAGCTAAGATTCTATTACAGGTTCATGACGAAATTATCTTGGACGTGCCTGAAGACGAGCTTTCTATTGTTAAAAAAATACTCAAAGAGGACATGGAAAACGCAATTCCTTTACAAGTACCTATTGTAGTAGATTTTACTCAAGGATATACTTGGGAAGAGCTGTGATGAGAGGTGATAATTGTTGTTTGTAGCCGGTCTTACAGGCGGTATAGCCAGTGGTAAGAGTACCGTTTCCTTATTGCTTAAGGCTAAAGGCGCTGTTATAATAGATGCGGACGAAATAGCAAAAAAAACGATGCTGCCGGAAAAGCCTGCATGGGTTCGAACGGTTGAGCATTTTGGAGAACAGATATTAAATGATAAAAAAGATATAGACAGGAAAAAACTGGCTAACATCGTATTTTCAGATAAAAAACAACTGGAATATCTCAATAGTTTTACACATCCGGAAATCTTAAAGGAAATCAAAGAACAGTTGGAGTATTACAAAAAAAATGGGGAGAAAGTGATAGTTCTTGATGTGCCACTGCTTTTGGAACTGGGTTTAACTTACATGGTAGACGAAGTATGGCTTGTAGCTGTTGATGGAAAAACTCAATTGAATAGATTAATGGCTCGTGAAAACATGGATTTAAAACAAGCCATGGACAGGATTAAATCTCAAATGCCCTTGAAAGAAAAACTGAAACTTGCTCATAGAGTTATAGACAACAGCGGCAAATTAGAAAAAACCAAGATTCAAGTAGACCAAATATGGAGGGAAATCTCGCAACAGTGGCTAAAAAAATCGTAGCAGTTGTAATAATAATTCTCGGTCTTATTGCACTATACAACAACTTATTCTGGTTTATGCGGTATATATACCCTTTGAATTATCAGGAATCCATTGTTCGGTATTCAGCTGAACATGGAGTGGACCCGTATCTTGTAATATCTGTTATAAAGGTTGAAAGCAACTTTTCGCCAAAAGTGGTTTCAAAAAAGGGAGCCATAGGGCTTATGCAGCTAATGCCAAAAACAGCCCTTTGGGCTGCAGAAAAGATGGGAGTGAAAAATATAGATGTAGAAGATCTTCAGAACCCGGATCTAAATATAAGGATTGGAACTTGGTACTTATCTTCATTGCTTGAGGAGTTTGACAACAATATCACCCTGGCACTGGCTGCATATAACGGTGGTCGGGGAAATGTGGCGGAATGGATAGAAAAAGGCCGCTTAAAACAGCAAAAAGAAGAAGAAATTCCTTTTTCCGAAACGAGGAATTTTGTGGTCAGAGTTAAAAAATCTTATAAGTGGTACAAACGCCTTTACAAGTTGTGAGGTGAACACATTCATGGGCTGTTACAGTAATTCTTTCCAGCCGAAAGAACGATTTAATACTGTAAAATCTTGTGGTAGGTATCGGAATAATCCTAGGATCTCTTTTATGGGTAACATTTTTTAAAGGTGTTCCTATAGGCCCGCTAACCGCAGTGGCCATAATTGCAGTAATTATAAAATTTATAAAACATTGAGAGAGAGGTTTGTTGGATGGAGGAAATAAAATCTTTAAACGATGTACAAAACATCAAAATTGATTCAAAGAGGCGGTTATTTTCAGCTAACCATGACGAAATCCTTGCCGGAATGACGACGGACATATACTTCATTAAAACCATGGAAATCTTGCGCCATATGGGCATTTCTAAAAAAGAAGTAATAGCTGAAGTGTTCCCACGCAGATCCGGTGTGCTTTGCGGTGTTGAAGAAGTGTTGAGTCTTTTACAAGACAAGAACGTTGAAATATACGCACTTCCGGAAGGGGAGACATTTGAGCCCAAAGATACGGTTATGAGAATAAAAGGTATTTATGAGGAATTCGGTATATATGAAACAGTTATTCTTGGAATGATGGCTCATCCCAGTGCCTGGGCAACTGCGGCACGTCAGTGCCGGGAAGCAGTAGGTGAAACATCTTTTATATGTTTTGGTGCAAGGCATGTACATCCTGCTGTGGCGCCGGTTATGGAAAGGGCTGCGGTAATAGGCGGTGAAGATAATGCCAGCTGTATTCTGGCGGCTAAACTTTTAGGCAGGGAACCTTCCGGAACCATTCCCCATGCGGCCATGATAATGGCAGGTGATACGGTTTCCGTGGCCAAGGCTTATGACGAGATCATGCCCCCCGACTCTCCGAGGATAATTCTGGTGGATACCTTCAAAGATGAAGCTGAGGAATCTCTTAACATAGCAGAAGCTCTAGGACAGAGCCTGGAGGGCGTAAGACTCGACACTCCCAGTGAGCGAGGAGGAGTAACACCGGAATTAGTGCATGAGATTAGACAGCGACTGAATCAAAAGGGTTATGATCATGTTAAGATATTTGTATCTGGAGGTCTTACTCCTGAAAGGATGAAGCTGCTCATCGAAGCCGGAGCCGATGCCTTTGGAGTGGGAAGCTATATATCAGGCTCTAATCCCATAGATATGACTTTGGATCTAAAAATGGTAGATGGAACACCTGTTGCCAAAAGGGGTCGAATTCCCGGATTAAAGGACAATCCAAAACTTAAAAGAATGAAGTAGTATATTATAGATGTGAAAGCCAAAGCGCTATTTCTCGCCTTGCACTTTCAGGTTTATCTGAGGCATGGACAAGATTTTCGGTGGTAGAGGTGGCAAAGTCACCGCGAATTGTACCGGGTAAAGCCTCTTCCACCCTAGTTGCTCCGTTAATCAGCCTGGCCAGTTTTATAGCATTTGGTCCTTCCAAGACCATTGCCATGACAGGACCTGATGTGATATAAGCAATCAGTTCCGGGAAAAAAGGCCTTGAGGTGTGCTCCGCATAGTGCATTTGAGCTAATTCATCTGAAACTGCCATGAGCCTTGCGGCGATGATTTTTAAACCTTTTTGCTCATACCTTTGTATAATCTTACCTGCCAGACCGCGGCGGATTCCATCGGGCTTAATCATTACGAAGGTTTTTTCCATTTTACATCTCTCCGATATTTTTAGTATATATTAACAGAAATCATAGGTACAAGCAAGAAGGCCATATTATTAATGATATATAATGGAATTTGACCGACAATGTGCATTGTTATATAATTTTTGCAGGAGTCGTCGGGTAAACTTTTCTAGCATCACCCGGCGACCTTTATCTGAACTTATGTGAAAAGTCACATAAACAAAACTTCTATGAAACATTCGGAGGCCGTTATGAAAAAGAAATTGACAGTAGTACTAATGCTAATATTGATATTTTTTAATACAGCTTGCTCCAATACATCTTTAAATACCATCGAACAGAAAGAATCGGTGAAACAAGAAAACTCCGGCCCTCCTAAAAGCGGTGGCACAATAAATCTTGCTACAATGTCCACATTCGACTTAGACCCCCTAAAGACAAACGATGATGAAACAAAAGCAATTCTAAGTCTTATTTACGAAGGCCTTGTAAAAATCGACGGTCAAGGTATGATACAACCGGCTCTTGCTGAAAGTTGGGAAATTGACGATACTGGCAGGACATACACCATTAAACTAAGGACCGATGTGAAATGGCATAACGGGGATAGTTTCACCTCAGCGGATGTTAAAACTACCTTTGACAGAATCAGAGAACTTAAAAAACTTAGGCTTAAAGATTATGAATCGGGATTCCCTGAATTCGACAATATTCAGAACTATGAAGCTTTAGATGAACACACCTTTACTATTTCCTTATTCAAACCCGATGCGGATTTTTTATATCAGATGAATCGGGAAATTCTTTCCATGTCATTTATTGAAGCATCTAAAACAAGCAAAACCACGGAGCAAACAACTCCAGAGTTTATAGGCACAGGGCCTTTCAAAGTAGTTAGCAAAACTAGGGATACAGTTAGCTTAAAGAGAAATGACGAATACTTTGGT
>DUNY01000239.1 GCA_012839145.1 Thermoanaerobacterales bacterium | reverse complement strand
ATTCCTTATAGGTAAGCTAAAAACATGTAAACCTCCAAAATTGCCTTTTTTAGAAGTTTTTGTTTCAATTCCTTATAGGTAAGCTAAAAACCAATTCGCTCAGATGAGTCACTGAATCCGGTAAGCATGTTTCAATTCCTTATAGGTAAGCTAAAAACTGATACATTATTATTTTATGTACGTCAAGCGATTTTTAGTTTCAATTCCTTATAGGTAAGCTAAAAACCCATTGAAATGGCGTAAAATAGGCATTCCTTGTTTTAGGGAGTTCATTTTTGTAATAATCTCTCTTTTGTGTATTATACCATATATCCTTTATTATACAAGATGTTGAAGTGATTTTTGAGTATAAGAAAAATGTCGTCGACCTCCCGGGGTTTTTGCACTACTGGAGGTCGACGACATTTATAACTGCATACAAACACGATTTTTTATAAGATATTCAATTAATAATAGCAATATGATACAAATGATTAAACAGAATTTATATTGTTCATTTTACGACATTTCTATTATTATAATGTAAAAGGAAAAAGAATTCAGAATGACAATAATTTTTTAAAGATGAGAATGTTTATTAGACTCACCTTTTACTTCCTTCTTTTGAAGACCGCTATCGCTTCTCTACTGCTACCCTTTATTCTAGCCGTTGAAAAGCAAGATACCAATTCCCATCCTCGTTCTCCAAGTTGATAAAGTTTTTATCAAGGTTTTCTATGTTCAATATACCTCTTGAAAACCCATTAACTTCGACTTTTATTGTCGTATATTCCCCCTTTTCCAAACTAATCCCTCCCATATTCTAAGTATTTTCGTAAATTAAGTTCAAGCTAGTTAGCTGATTTTTGTAAGCCCTCACTTGTGGTAAGTCTCCCTCCGCATTATCTTAAACCAGCGATATATCTGCTCCACAAGTACCAGTCGCATGAGTTGATGGGGGAAGGTTAGTTTTGAAAAGGAAAGGGGTAGATCTGCTCGGGCTTTAACTTCATCGGAAAGACCAAGGGAACCGCCGATGATGAAAGTGATGTGTGATCTGCCGGAAACAGCCAATTCGCTGAGTTTTTCCGCCATATCCTCGGAAGATAGCTCTTTTCCCTCGATACAAAGAGGGACAACATATGACGAGGATCTCATTTTCTGAAGTATGTAATGACCCTCCTGCTTTAAGACCTGGGCTTTTTGTTTATCACTTAAAGTTTCCGGGGCCTTTTGTTCTCTTACCTCAATTATTCGCAATTTACAGTAAGGTGAAAGTCTTTTCTGATATTCTTTTATACCTTCTGTTAAGTATTTTTCTTTTAATTTGCCAACGGCAATGATATCGATATTCATGCCAATCTGCCCCTTATATAATCTCATATACGAACGGCTTTTACAAAAAATATAAGCTTCTTGCACAATAAATGATTATATTTTTATATCTCAAAGTTTTTATGGCATAAAGTATATTTTTCTACATGGAACCAGCCTGCCAATTACATGATTTTGAGATATGTGTAGATTTTTTCTGCTAGGCATGAATTAATCTTCAAAGTTCCCTTGTCAAGGTCATTATTTGATAGCATTATGGTATGATCCTTTATTGTGAGATTAGAAGTAATAGCCGCAAATATTGTTTCCGTTCTTTTATAATGATCGTCGTTGCTAAAATCATTACAGGACGTTATTTATAGAAATGTGTAATCTGTTGAGGATATTGGAATTAGTGAAACATTGTTTAATTTAAATTATACCACATATTTATCCCAGTTATGCCGTTTAGCTACAGTTTATTCTCTGTAAAAAAGCAATTTCAAAGAAAAAACATCGGTATTTTTAAGTTGAGTTTGCATACATTCGAAAGTAGTATTATAAGTATAAATATATAATCCGGCTATAATCGCAATTGGTAAAAGTGCAATTGCCAAGACTTTCAATTTATCCTTCATACATATCCCTTCCTTTTGATATAGACTAACCAGTAAAATAATACCCAAAATTTCACAGAAATAAGTGACGGATGGCAATATAGTTGATATGCTATAATGTTTCCTATAAAAAGGTATATCTGAATGAATTATACTAAAAAATATAATCTAATTGCAAGAAAGTTGATTAAGATGTGTAAGTGAATAAGTAATTGTTGAGTGAGTAAAAGGAACATCCAAATATTCATACTTACTCAAAGTATCAATAAAACCGTCTTCAGGGGCTCTAAAAATAATAATTATGCGTGGTTGACAAATTACTATAAATCAAGTAAGATATTGAACAATAACTAAATAATAAATATATCTTATCCAGAGTAGCTGAGGGACTGGCCCAATGAAGCTCGACAACCGGCATTCTCATTCGAATGCAGCGGTGTCAATTCCTGCAGGATGATTTTCATTCTGAAAGATAAGATTAACAGCCTGTTCATTGTTATATATATTAAGAGCCGACAAGCTGCTTTTCTTATCGAAGAGCAGCTTTATTTTAATCTAAAATGCAGTAACCAGGAGGTTAACCTAATGTCAATCAAAAAATCGTTCGAAGAAATTAATGAAAAAATCAAAAAGGGAACTGTGGTAGTCGTTACAGCGGAGGAAGTAATCGACATTGCCAAAGAAAAGGGTTTAAAAGAAACAACCCGATATGTTGATGTAGTAACAACTGCCACTTTCGGGCCTATGTGTTCTTCCGGTGCATTTTTAAACTTTGGCCATTCAGACCCACCAATTCGTATGGCAGAAGTTCTGTTAAATAATGTAACGGCATATGCCGGCCTTGCTGCGGTAGATGCATATATAGGAGCTACCGAGCCTTCAAAGGATAAGGGCGTCGAATACGGCGGTGCTCATGTGATATGTGATTTAATCGAGGGTAAGAAGGTGCGTTTGCAAGCCAAATCCCCCGGCACAGATTGTTACCCCAGGCAATATATAGACACCTATATTACAAAAGACTCCATTAACGAAGCCTATTTATTCAATCCAAGAAATTGTTATCAGAATTATAATGCGGCCATCAATACTTCAGGCAGAACCCTTTATACCTATATGGGCGTCCTGCGGCCTAATATGTCCAACATTAATTATTCCACTTCCGGAGAATTAAGCCCTTTGCT
>DUNY01000040.1 GCA_012839145.1 Thermoanaerobacterales bacterium | reverse complement strand
GGCCTTAAGATTTCACGGATATTTCTTACCTCTGTAGCCCTAGGCAGCATGGAATACTCTGCGGTTATCCAACCTTGTCCCTTGCCTCTTAAGAAAGGGGGCACCTTTTCATCCACAGTAGCTGTACAAACAACTTTCGTGTCTCCTGCTTCAATTAGCACGGAGCCTTCAGCATACTTATTAAAATTTCTGGTGATAGTTATAGGCCGGATTTCATTATTGGCCCTTCCGTCTATTCTTGGCAAAAAATTTCATCCTCTCTTAAAAACATTTATGTATTTACGCATAAATTATTGATATTAAATGCTTCCAGGATTAACATAAAGGGGTTTAAATATCGGTGTTTCAAGGACAGTTCCTTCAGGTAAAACATCTGCTTGGCCTTCCACCTGTATACACACTATTTCTGCTCCCGGAAATTCTGATACCGTCAGCACAACAGAATTTACAACAGATTGTTCAATATCTATTCCGCCCCCGTATCCCTCAATTTCCTTGGAAAAATTGACTATCACTTCACCGTCCTTTTGAATTACATCAAGTACCTTTGTATCTTTTGGCAGTAGGGACACAAGTCCTATGCCCTCGGCAGGCCCTTTAACTAATTCTTCCAAGGCGGTTTTTATTTGATTGTGAGTTTTGGCTACCATGCGAGTAACCGGAACAAAATAGTTGAAATTTCCATCGATGCTTCCACCTCTGAAATACAGCGTTACCGGTACCATTTCCGTCGAAGCGTTCACCGATGTTTCAAGGTTTATGTCTTTCCGGCTTAATACTCCTTTTAACTGATTGCCGTTGGAGGTTTTCTCCGGTGTTTCTCCCTCGACTAATATCTGGACTTGATCTACTGATGGAAATTCCGTTAACGTATATACCACTGAGTTAATAGCATTTAGCTCTGCCGTTTTTTCGGAATGCTGTAAAAAGGTAGCATTAAAATCTACTTTAGCCAAGCCGTCACGTATGGTCATACCTAATACTTCCGTATCTGCAGGCAATGGCGGTCTGAAACCTTTTTCAGCCAACTCCGCTCTTAGATCTTCGCTGTCTACAAGGCTTTCCAAAGTAGCTCTTCCAATGCCTTCCACCCATGGAATATCCCTGGTTACCGGCACTAATAGATTATGCTCATTCACAAAATAAAAAACCGTCTTTCGAAGATGTGACAAAGTCTGTTCGTTATTTTCCTCAGCTTCTGGCACCTCCTCCTGAGGTGGATCTTTCCTTAATAAACCACATCCTGTAACAACCGTCATTAAAAGCAATATAATTATCAAGCAAATAAACTTTTTCGGCATATAAAAACCTCCTCTTTTTAAATCTAATTAATATATATTAATCAAGAGGTTTTTTATGCCGGGAAAAGACAATGATTTATTTGTTTTTCATAGTTTGTTTAAAGTATCCCCCTTTGCTTGCTCTGGTATCCATTATGGTGACAAAAGCCGTGCTGTCGTTGTCGTCAATAAATTTTAAAAGATTTTTAAGCTCTTTTCTTGGCAGGGATACAATCAATACTTCCTTAAAACCTTCTTTCCCTTTACCTTGTAAAGTTGTTACACCGAAACCCATTTTTCGAATCAATGAGCAAACATCATCACGTTTTGTAATAATCTGTACCGTAGTCAGACCTATGGCCAGTTTTTCTTCAATATAGCTGCCCATAAAGTTCCCTGTTGCAAACCCGAGGGCATATACCACTAAGTTTGCAGGGTTGTCTAAACCGCTAACAACTTTATTTAAAGCAGTTATATAAATAATGACTTCAAAAAATCCGATACCCGCTGCTATAAGGCCCTTACCCCGCACAATCATTAATGTCCTCATAGTGGCCAAAGATACATCCGTTACGCGAGCCAGAAAAATAAATAGATAACCCCCGACAAGCGGCCACAAAACAATTCCCCCTACTATCAAGTGAGTAATCCCTGTCAAAATTCAACGTAATAATATCAGAACAACAGTTGCATGTCAATCAATCTGTCCGCTTAGATAATCGATAATTCCCTGCAGTATTCCCTCTGCCACCTTTTGTCTAAACTCATCAGTCACCAAAAGTGAAAGATCGTTTTTGTTAGTCATAAATCCTACTTCAATTAGTGCCGAGGGCATCTTTGTCTCCCGTGTAACAACAATGCCAGGGCGCTCAACGATACCCCTATCATTTAAACCGATATGTCTTACTACAGCTTTTTGCAGTGTTTGTGCAAATAGTTTTTTCTCCGGATCCGGATAGTACAACGTCTCGGTTCCCGATGCACCACTACCTGCAGAGTTGTTATGAATACTGACAAATAAATCAGCATTGATTTCATTTGCCATGCCCGCTCGAACAAAGTGACTAATAAAAGTATCATCATCGCGTATCATGAAAACCTTTGCACCACTGGCCTCCAGAAGCTTTTTCAGTTTTAAGCCAATGTCCAAGTTGAGATCTTTTTCTTTAACATTACCAACTACAGCACCAGGTTCACTACCTCCATGACCAGGGTCTATAGCTATTAGCCTGTTCTTCAAGGGAGATTTGTGAATCCCTAGTCTAATAAGGGACGTTGGTGGAGATGACAACATTTCATAACTTGTAAATGAATTTAAGTGAATAATTATTTCCAAATTGTAGTTCTTTGCATCCTTCACCTTAACCAGTTCAATATATTCTATAATATCGTCCGTTATTTTTATCACATCTTGATCGAGTAAGTTTTTCCCAATTGCTACAGCGGGCATTACTATTTTTAACTGTTTTTTGTTTTTGTCAGCCTTTAATTCATAACCTATTTCACCATCGGCAGCTATTTCAACTAAAGCCATATCACCTTCCCTGGTTACTTGTATATCTTCTACTGTGTGCCCTTCAGAAAATATTACTGAAAAAACGTTATTATCCTGAAAAACTTGGTAGTTTATATCATTTTTCAAATCAAATACGACACGAACAGTGTTTTCAGAAAACTGTCCCAACCGAACAGCATTCACAAAATCATTTTCCGGAACTTCTGGAGGAGCCATTTCAGAAAGCATGGTATCATTTATATCCAAAACTAGTCTATCCGGATTTGACAGAAAGAAATAAGTCACGTCTGTTGGATTTGTGGTTTTTAGTTTTACTAATAATTCATGTTTCTGGCTTTCAATTATTACATCTTCAAGGGTATTGTCAAAGGTTAAAAAAATAGTTTTTTTATCCGATGAGCTATATGTACGAAAAGATACTCCCGGTTTTAGATCCAAGACAACCCTGGTAACTGGTGGGTCGTTGAAAATCTCTCCTGCAAGGGCTTTGTTTAAATAACTATCATATATATATAAGGCATTTTTCAGAGTATCAAGATGTCCGGTTATATCAATTGCCAGTCTATCATTGTCTTCTGTTTCAATTAATGTGTATTCCAAAGGGCTGTCACCCTTTATTACAACCGAAGGCTTGCCACCTATTGTTTCATACGATAAATCTACGATTTTCGTTCCGGTCCGATTAATTATAACCCGCCGCAAGTCATTATTCCAACCAACCTTAGCTCCCAGAGTTTCTCCTAAAAAGCGCAGCGGAACCATAGTCCTATCATTTACTATCTTTGCCGGAACATCTAAAAGGACTTCCTGCTCGTCCACTAAGGCTTTCCTGTCATCGATCTTTAATATAATTGTTTTTGAAGGGGTTATTACTTGAACAAGCCTATTGTCATTGTCCCAGTAAACTTCCGCTCCAAGTTTTTCAGAAATCACACGAACAGGTGCCAAGGTTCGGCCATTTACGATTACAGGCGGAACATCCGATTCTATTTTTTGGTCATTAATGTATATTTCTATAGGTTTTAAAGATGCCATACCGGAAATGGGGATGCTCAGTAATAAAATAAGCAATATCATTACAAAGGCTGATTTTTTTAACATTATTTTGAAACCTCCTGTGGCGATTGCAGCTTCTATTCCATGTCCATATGTACTTCGACTTTATCTCTCAAAATCCTTTAGGAAAAGACAAGTGTAATGGAATTGTAAAATTTATTCAATGTAGAAAGTAACTCAGATGAGAGGAGAGCTCCCCAGAAAGATATTACACAAAAAAGAAAAGGCTGTTCCAAAGAACAACCTGTATTTTTGAAATGATTAATCTGTTAAAATATTATACCATCTATCCGGTTCTATGGGTTTTTTTAAACTTAAATCACCCGTTACATTTCCCCATGTTACGCCACCAACTAAAAACTGTACTTTCTCAATTCCGCCAATAGAAGTTAGTGTCCTTACAACAGATTCTACCGCAATTTCCGCATATTGAGTTTTAGTGCCGAAATCAATAAGTATTCTAGTCTTATCTAAGTCAACAACGGCAATGCCATCATCTAATCGTAAACTTTTTATCATTTTAACATCAAGAATCTCTAAACTTTCTATTTTGCTAGTCCCTTCAATTAAATGCTGTAAAGCCGCTCTTGCTTTATCTTCTACTTTCACCATAGATCGTTTGTCACTGTTTTCCGTTTCCGATTCAATTTTATCGGATTTTATCGTAACGGGG
>DUNY01000305.1 GCA_012839145.1 Thermoanaerobacterales bacterium | reverse complement strand
TTGTTTCATGGAATAAGCCCAGTAATAAACCGTGCCCTAGATGTGGAGGTTTTATGGTGACTAAGAATTATAAAAGCGGAGAACATGAAATTTGCACCAATAAAGAGTGTGGTTATAAATCAAAAAAATAGCGATATAGAGGTGACTCCATGGAACGCGTTAAAATAATAGGAGGCGGATTGGCTGGATGTGAAGCTGCTTGGCACTTAGCAGAAAGTGGGATCAAAGTGGATTTTTTCGAAATGAGGCCGAGTAAAATGACCCCAGCCCACCATACTGGCAAATTGGCTGAGTTGGTATGCAGCAACTCATTCAGATCCAATGAAATTACTAATGCTGCCGGTCTTTTAAAACAAGAAATGAGAATAATGGATTCAATTATTATCCAAGTTGCTGACATGACACGTGTTCCTGCAGGGGCTGCCTTAGCTGTTGATAGGACAAGGTTTTCGTTAAAAGTTACCGAGATGATAAAAAGCCACCCAAACATTAAGTTTCATGAAAAAGAAGTCTCGGAAATACCAGATTCCCCTGCGATTATTGCAACAGGACCGCTTACCTCTGAGAGTATGTCAAAAGCCATCGCTAAACTTATAGGAAATAAGTATCTTTATTTTTATGATGCGGCATCTCCCATTATAACTGCTGAGTCACTCAACTGGGAAAAATCTTTTTGGGGTTCGCGGTATGATAAGGGGGATGCTGACTATGTAAACCTTCCGCTTACTAAAGAAGAATACGATGTTTTTTATAACGAACTAATTAATGCAGAAACACATCCCTTGAAAGAATTTGAAAAACCTATGTTTTTCGAAGGTTGTATGCCTATAGAAATAATGGCCAAACGAGGATACAAGACATTACTTTTCGGTCCTTTAAAGCCTGTTGGCATAATAGACCTTAATACAAGAAAGCAGCCTTTTGGCGTAGTACAATTAAGAAAAGAAAACACAGAAGCTACTCTGCTAAATATAGTTGGTTTTCAAACCAGCTTAAAATGGGGAGAGCAGAAAAGAGTTTTCGGCTTAATTCCAGGTTTGGAAAAGGCCAAATTTATACGTTATGGTTTTATTCATAGAAATACGTTTATATCCAGCCCCCTTTATTTAAAACCTACTTTAGAATTCAAGGCTTCAAAAGGATTATTTTTCGCAGGGCAAATAACAGGAGTCGAAGGATATATTGAATCAGCGGCCTCAGGTATAGTTGCAGGAATTAACATGAAAAGATTAATTACAGGCCAAAAACCTATTGCTTTACCAACCGAAAGTATTATAGGCGCTTCACTAAATTATATAACATCGTGTAATCCCAATAACTTCCAGCCTATAAAGGCAAATTTTGGTATTTTGCCGCCGCTTTCAAACGATGTGAAAGATAAGAAGCTGCGCAAAAAACTCTTAAGCCAGCGAGCGCTGGATTCGATTAAAAAATTTGTCGAATCATAAAGAAGTTTTTTCAAAAAAAATTAACAAAACAATATAGAAATAATTTAGAATTTAATCTTGCATTAATCTTAATCTTGTGGTAGTATATTAAATGTTAATTGAGAGGTTTGGTACTGATGGATGAAGCACTGATACACAGCTTTATAAATTATTTAAGGGCTACAAAAACTAAATCCCGAAATACAACTAGAGCTTACGAAGAAGACCTTTCTCAGTTTCTCGAATATTTAAAACAAAAAAAACTGTCTGAACCTGCCTTTGTTAACATTAATCACTTACATATTAGGGGTTTTTTAGCTTATCTTCGTGATAGGGGGTTATCTAAGAGAACCATAGCAAGAAAATTATCCGCCCTTAGGAGCTTTTATAAGTATTTGGCAATTGAAGGTTTGATGAAAGAAAATGTAGCAAAGTTGATTAATGCACCAAAAACATCAAAAAAACTTCCGCTCTTCTTATATCCGAGAGAAATAGAAGCTCTTCTTTCAGCACCTAAACATGATATATTAGGAATTAGAGACCGAGCAATTATGGAACTTATGTACGCTTCTGGAATAAGAGTTGGGGAACTGGTATCAATCAAAATAAATGATATAAATTTTGGCTCAAATTATATTATTGTTTTTGGCAAAGGATCTAAAGAGAGGGTTGTTTTTTTCGGTCGGAAAGCTGCAGAGAGTTTAGAAGAATATTTAAAAGAAAGCAGGCCTTTTTTGATTAAGGACATCGACTGTGACAGTTTATTTTTAAACAAAAACGGAACAGCAATTTCAGACCGTAGTATAAGAAGAATTATAGAGAAATACGTAAAAATTGCAGCTCTTAATAATGAAATCAGTCCACATACCCTAAGACATACATTTGCAACCCATATGCTGAACAATGGTGCAGACTTAAAGACAGTTCAAGAATTATTAGGGCATTCCAGTTTATCGACAACACAAATATACACACATGTGACAAAAGAAAGATTAAAGGAAGTGTATGACAGAACATTTCCCCACAAATAGAATCAAGTAGAAACAAGAAAGGGGATATAAAAATGTTTTCGGCTACGACAATATTGGCAATGGTAAATGATAAGGGTGCGGCTATTGCTGGTGACGGCCAAGTAACTTTTGGCCAAAATACGATAATGAAGCAGCATGCAAAGAAAATAAGAAAAATTTATGAGGGAAACGTTCTTGCCGGTTTTGCCGGATCTGTAGCCGATGCGATTACACTATTTGAAAAGTTCGAAGGGAAACTTCATGAGACCCATGGCAATCTGGCAAGAGCTGCAGTAGAACTTGCCAAAGAATGGCGTACCGATAAAATGCTGCGAAAGTTAGAGGCACTGCTGATTACTGCAGATAAAGAGCATTTACTAGTTATTTCGGGCAATGGTGAAGTCATTGAACCCGATGATGGAATAGCTGCTATAGGCTCGGGAGGCTCTTATGCTCTTGCGGCAGCAAGAGCACTCAGCCGCCATTCGAATTTACCTGTAGAGAAAATAGTTAAAGAATCTTTAAAAATTGCATCCGAAATATGTATTTACACTAATGACTACATTTCTGTTGAATCTCTGTAGGGAGGTGATATTTGTGGAAAATTTGACACCGAGGAAGATTGTAGAAGAACTGGATAAGCACATTATTGGGCAAGATGATGCAAAAAAATCCGTTGCTATTGCTCTTCGAAACAGATATAGACGTCAAAAACTGCCTGATGATATAAAAGAGGAAGTGATTCCAAAAAACATTCTGATGATAGGCCCTACAGGTGTGGGTAAAACAGAAATAGCCAGGCGGCTTGCAAGACTAGTAAAGGCGCCCTTTGTAAAAGTAGAAGCAACTAAATTTACTGAAGTAGGGTACGTGGGAAGAGATGTAGATTCTATGGTGAGGGATTTGGTAGAGACATCAATAAGAATGGTTAAACAAGAAAAAATGGAAGCTGTTAAAGATAAGGCGAAAGAACTTGCAAATCGAAGAATCACTGAGATACTCTATCCAGTTCCTGCAAAAACCGCTTCTATCAATCCTTTTGAGGCAATTTTCAGTGGATCAAAACCTAAATATAATAATGATGATGAAGAGATTTATAAAGAAAAAGTTAGCAGCGCAAGGGAAAAACAGAGGGAAGTATTAAGTAAAATAAAAGAAGGCAGTTTAGACAAAGAAGTTGTGGAAATAGAAGTGGAAGATAATTCACCACCTATGCTGGAAGTATTTTCTGCCTCTGGGATGGAAGAAATGGGGATTAACTTCCAAGATATGTTTGGGGGCCTTTTTCCAAAACGTAGAAAAAAACGCAAAGTTACCATTGAAAATGCACGCAGAATTTTGGCCCAAGAAGAAGCACAAAAATTGATAGATATGGATGAGGTTATAAATGAGTCCATTCAAAAAGCCGAAAACTCCGGCATAATTTTTATAGATGAAATAGACAAAATAGCCGGTAAAGAATCTTATGGCCCTGATGTTTCAAGAGAAGGCGTCCAAAGAGATATACTGCCGATTGTAGAAGGATCTACCGTTATTACAAAGTATGGCCCTGTAAAAACTGATCATATATTATTTATAGCAGCCGGGGCTTTCCACATTTCGAAGCCTTCAGATTTAATACCTGAGCTGCAAGGTCGTTTTCCAATTCGAGTTGAACTAAAAAGTTTAACAGAAAAGGATTTAAAAAAGATTTTAACAGAGCCTAAAAATTCACTAATTAAGCAATATACTGCTTTAATTGAAATTGAAGGTATAAAAATTCGTTTTTCCGAAGATGCTATTGATGAAATAGTAAAAGTGGCAGTATATGTCAATCAACAGTCGGAAAACATAGGAGCAAGAAGGCTCCACACTGTAATGGAAAGGCTGCTAGATGATATTTCTTTTGAAGCGCCGGAGTTATTGCAAAAACAAATAACCATCGACAGAGACTATGTCAATGAGAAGCTAAAAGGTATTGTGAAAGACAAAGATCTTAGTATGTATATTTTATAAAAAGGTAAAAATCTTACAAAATGGAAGTGTGAATCAAGCAAAATTTTATAATTTCCAATATACAATAATAATATATAAAAAGTATTAGGAGGAATTCAAATGAGTGGAAGCTTATTAGAAAAAACTAGGAGGATTAATAAACTACTACAGAGGTCAGCAGGGTATCCTGTGGACTTTAACGATGTATGTAAAACTCTAGGTGAAGTATTATCATCCAATGCGTATGTTGCTAGCCGTAAGGGTAAAGTATTGGGATACCATCTGTTGGATGACTACGAATGTGATAATATTGAAGATGATGTTTTGGAAGAAAAAATGTTTCCAAAAGATTACAATGACAGATTACTTGATATTCACGAAACTAAACCTAATATTACTCAAGATTCTGAGGAATATGCTTTCCTACATGAGGCTAACAGCAATTATCCCGATAAACTCACTACAATTGTTCCGATTAATGGTGGTGGAGAAAGGCTTGGGACACTGGTACTGGCCAGATTTAAAATGATTTTACAGAAGAAGACCTGGTTTTGGCAGAATATAGTGCAACTGTTGTAGGAATGGAAATCCTAAGATCTAAGAGTGATGAAATAGAAGAAGAAGCCAGGAAAAAGGCTGTAGTCCAATTAGCCATTGGCACATTGTCTTTTTCGGAATTGGAAGCGGTTGAACACATTTTTGAAGAATTGGACGGTAATGAGGGACTTCTGGTGGCCAGCAAAATAGCTGATAGAGTTGGAATTACGAGATCAGTAATTGTGAATGCCCTTAGAAAGTTTGAAAGTGCAGGAGTAATTGAATCTCGTTCCCTTGGAATGAAAGGCACTTACATAAAGATATTAAACGATAAACTTTTAGAGGAATTAAAGAAGGTCAGAGCTTAGTACAAAGGATATAATGATCGAAGCAAACTACGAAGAAGTAATTAGTATGAGGCTTCTTTGTATACTATTGTAAAAAGCAGCACTGCTGCTTTTTTATTTAATATATGAGAAATGTATACTTACTAAAATGTTTTCTTAAAAATGTAGATATAAAAATCTGTTTTCAAGAAAAGGTTATATGTATAATTGGAAGGATTTTGTTGTCTCATGTCTAATATATAGATAAAATACAACAAAACCCTTCCTTTAGTTTTATAGAAGTAAAAATAGAAAAATATACTATGATTTAAATTGTCAAAAGAAGGATTTTGCCGACTTTTGTCTAATTATTATCTATGTACAAACAATAAATTCCAAAATAACCAAAAAATATACAGTTGATTTTTGAGTTGTTTTATTTATACTCCAAAAACAAATTTAAGGATAAGTAATTTTCTGGGCTTTAAAAACAGTGAAAAGAAGGTGGCAGAGTTTTATGGGTTTGTTCGGCAACATTGATTTAATGGCAAAAATGTTGGATATTAAACTAAAGAGACATGAACTTCTCTCTAACAACATAGCTAACGTTGATACACCCGGTTATAAGAGATCTGATATATCTTCCGAAGGTGTTTTTAAAGACATTTTAAAAACACACAATATGTCTCTTACCACTACCAATGATAAACATATAAAAGCGAGAAAACATATAAACGATATTAAGCCTAAAATATATAAGGATCAAGATCACAGTTTTAGAAATGATGAAAACAATGTAGACATTGACAAGGAAATGGTGGAAATGGTAAAAAACACTTTTTCCTATAATATAGTGTCAGATCAAATACAAAAAAACTTCAAAATCCTGCAAACTGCTATTAGTGAAGGGAGGAAGTAAATCATGGGTTTTTTTAATTGTATGGATGTCAGTGCTTCAGGGTTGACTGCACAAAGGCTTAGACTGGATGTTATTTCTAACAATATTGCCAATGTAAATACCACAAGAACGGAAGAAGGAGGTCCTTTTCGTAGAGAAAGGGTTATTTTTCAGGAACGCAATACGAGCGGGAATTTCAGGAATCATCTTAACAATAAAAAACCTGTAGGCGTAAAAGCAGTGGCAATTGAAAAAGACACTGCCCCTTTTAAGATTTCGTATGACCCAACCCATCCCGATGCTGATCCGACGGGTTATGTCTTACTTCCCAATGTAAATATCGTTACTGAAATGGTAGATATGATTTCCGCCACCAGGAGCTATGAAGCTAACATAACGGCTATCAATTCAGCTAAGAGCATGATGAGCAAAGCACTCGAAATAAGCAAGATATAAAGAAGGCCGAAAGGGGATGGACCTTTGAAGATAGAACTTGATAATAAAGTTATAAGCAACAATTTCGGGGCATCAAAAGCTCAAAGGGAAAAATCGTTCAGCCAAATACTAAAAGATGCTTTGGAATCAGTAAATACATATCAGAAAGAATATGAATCTTTGCTTAACCGACAATTACTTGGCGATGAGATTGACTTACACAATGTGGTTATAGCCAGTGAAAAGGCAAGGGCTTCATTAGAGCTTACTTTACAAATACGTAATAAAGCCATGGAAGCATATCAAGAAATCATGAGAATGCAAATATAGCAGGCAAGGTGTAAACAATGGATTATATTCAAAGAATAAAACACCAAGCTTTAGAATTTTGGCAAAGTAGAGATAGGGCACAAAAAATTAAAATCATTGTTTCTACTATTATCGTTGTTTCAGTGCTTAGTGCAATAATTTATCTTATAAGCAGACCAAAGTACGTACCCCTTTACTCTGATCTTGATATAAAAGATGCAGGAGAGATAGTCAAGAAGCTTGATGACAATAAAATACCGTATAGGCTTGAAGACGGAGGAAAAACCATATTAGTCGATCCTGAGCAAAAATACAAGACTAGATTGATGCTAGCACAAGAGGGGTTGCCTAAAGGCGGTTCTATGGGATTTGATGAAATATTTAACAAAACACGACTTGGAACCACCGACTGGGAAAGGCAAATACAATATAATCAAGCATTACAGGGAGAACTAACTAAAGCCATTGAAAAGATGGAGGCTGTAGAGTCGGCAAGAATCTATATTGTCCAGCAGGAAAAAACTTTGTTCATAGAGCCCGATTCAAGTTACGAACCCTCAGCTGCTGTTTTTTTGGAATTAAAACCGGGTTTTGAAATGACAAAAGAAGAAGTTATGGGCATAATTAACCTTATTACCTATTCTGTGAAAAATATGAAACCTGAAAATGTAACAGTAGTTGATCAATATGGAAGAACTCTTTCAAATATTGCCCTTTCACCGGAGGAGGACAGTCAGGAGTTAATAAACAATCAATTGGTTATTCAGAAAAATTTTCAGAACCAACTCCAAGCTAGTGTACAATCTTTGCTGGAGCAAATATTCGGTCCCGGTAATATAGCAGTTAGAGTGAATGCACAACTAAATTTTGACAAAAAAACCGTACAGAGCAAATTATTCACCCCTATTAACGAAGAAACCGGTGAAGGAATTGTCAGAAGCATACAGGAGCTGAAAGAACATTTTAGCGGTACGGGTGCTGTTCCCGGAGGAACACCGGGGGTCGATGCAAATATACCCGGATATGCTCAAATTCAGACAGGTGATTCAGAGCAACAAAGATCTGAAGTCATAAAAAACTTTGACATAAACGAAATACATGAAAATCTTACTGTGGCACAGGGAGCCGTTAACAAACTTACAGTTTCTGTAGTTGTAAATCGTGAATTAAATGACAGTGAAAAGGATTCAATTGCCTTTATGGTTGGTAATGCTATTGGTTATGACCCTGAGAGAGATCAAATCTCTATAGAAGGCATGGAGTTCAAGAATGATATGGCTAAACTCTTTGCAGATGAACTTGCTCGTCAACAAAGAGAAAAAGAGCGTCTAAGATACTTTAAGATTATAGGAATCGCTTTAACGGCTATATTGGTTTTTATAGTTACAAGAACAATTGTAAACCGAAGAAAGATAAAACTTGAAGAAGAGAAACTTGCTCAAGAAATGCTGGCAATGCAGCAAGCTGCAGCTACCACAATGCAAGAAGAAGCAATTGAGGTTCAGGATAGCGGTGCATATGATAAAATAGAAAAACATGCTCGACGACAACCCGAGGATGTTGCCAAGGTACTTAAAACTTGGCTTAGCGAAGATTAGAGGTGTGTTCAATGGCACAGGCAAAGTTAACCGGCAAACAAAAAGCTGCTATTTTGGTCGTTTCATTAGGTCCCGAAATAGCAGCCAATATTTATCGGTTTTTAAGAGAAGAAGAGATAGAACAGCTAACCCTTGAAATAGCTAATCTACGGAAGATTTCCAGTGAAGAAAAAAACGAGATATTAGATGAATTTTATCAGATGTTGATTGCACAAAACTTTATAACAGAAGGAGGAATAGATTACGCAAAAGAAGTATTAGAGAAAGCCTTAGGGACACAAAAAGCCTTGGAAATCATTAACCGTCTTACTTCTTCATTACAGGTAAGACCCTTTGACTTCATCAGAAAAGCGGATCCTTCTCAGCTGATGAATTTTTTACAGAACGAAAACTCTCAAACAATAGCTCTTATAATGACATATCTAAATCCGGAACAATCGGCTTCACTGCTGTCATCACTACCACCGGAAAAGCAGGTGGATATTGCACGTCGTGTGGCTACCATGGATAGAACTTCACCGGAAGTAATCATGGAAGTTGAAAAAGTGTTGGAACGGCAGATGGCTTCAGTGGTTACTGAGGATTATACTAACGTGGGAGGAATTCAGGCTGTTGTAAACATATTAAACAATGTTGATAGAGGTACGGAAAAAAACATTATCGAAGCCTTGGAAGTAGACAATCCAGATTTAGCTGAGGAGATCCGACGTCGCATGTTTGTATTTGAAGACATTCTCACTTTGGATAATCGATCCGTACAGCGCACCCTTCGTGAAGTCGACAATCAAGATCTTACAATGGCCTTAAAAGGAGCCAGCGAAGAAGTAAAGAAAAGAATATTTGAAAATATGTCAAAACGCCAAGCAGAAATTGTTAATGAAGACATGGAATACTTGGGACCTGTAAGGTTAAGAGATGTGGAAGAAGCTCAGCAGAAAATCGTAAATATCATAAGAAAACTGGAGGACGCGGGAGAAATTATCATTTCTCGAGGCGGAGGCGATGAGATCATTGTCTAAAATCCTTAAACGAGTTATTTATGAGAGTGAGAACCCTTTACAGCTTAAAGAAGCACATTCTACAATTAAAAAAACTAATGAAAAGCTTTTAAGTAAAGCCGAACTGACTCGTAGAAGATTTTACGAGGATGAGACCAAGCAATTACTGGAAGAGGCGTTGGTCAAAACTCGGGATATTATCGAAAAATCTAAAAAAGAGGCTGCGGAACTTATTTCAAAAGCCCAGGCAGAAAAACAAAAGATCGAGAAAGAAGCATTTGATAAAGGGTATAAAAGCGGCATAGAAGCAGCTAGAAAACAACAAGAAGAGATTTGGAATAAACACATAAGGGAGCTAAACAAAACCAGACAAGAGATCAATAAACAAAATAGCATTTTTAAAAAGCATCTTGAAAAAGAGTGTCTGAAGCTTTCATTTGCCATTGCAGAAAAAATAATGGGTAAGATGATACAAGATGATGGATCATACTTCTTGAGTTTAATAAGTAAGGGCATGGAAAAGGCGGGTGAAGAGAAGGATGTCTTAATCCGAGTTTCAGAAGCTGATTTTGAAAAAGTGAATCCCTTAATTTCCAAGTCCAAAACTGGAACTAAAAATATAACACTGCTAAAAGATCCTTATCTCTCTCCTGGCGACTGTATTATAGCAGGTCCTCACTTTGAAATTGATGCGGGAATTCGCACACAGATTGAAAACATCTCTTCAACATTAATAGAATTGGAAGTAATAGATGATGAAAAAAAACAATCTTGAGTATGTGTATTCTCTCTTAAACGATATTGTGACCATAAAACCAAGAGGTAAAATAACTAAAATCGTCGGTCTTACTATTGAGTCAGAGGGTCCTCCAGTGGAATTGGGCGAGATTTGTGTCATAAAATCTTCTAAGAACCCAAAGACCATATTTGCCGAAGTAGTAGGGTTTAGAGATAAAACCGTAATTCTGATGCCATTAGGTGATATGGAAGACTTAGGTCCGGGATGGGACGTTGAAGCTAGCGGAAAAAAAATGACAACTCCCGTCGGACCAGAGCTATTAGGTAGGGTGTTAGATGGCCTAGGAAACCCGATTGACGATAAAGGACCTTTAAAAACAAAGATAAGCTATCCCGTTTTCAACAATCCACCCAACCCCATAGATCGTCCTATTATTGAACAACCTCTCCCCCTCGGAATACGAGCCATTGATGCATTATTAACCTGTGGAGTGGGACAAAGAATTGGGATATTCTCAGGTAGTGGTGTAGGTAAAAGCACACTTTTAGGCATGATTGCCCGAAATACGAAAGCCGATATAAATGTGATAGCTTTAGTCGGTGAAAGGGGCAGAGAACTAAACTCATTCATAACAAAAGACTTGGGAGAAGAAGGCATAAAAAGATCCGTCATAGTGGTAGCCACTTCTGACAGTCCACCTTTAGTAAGGACCAGAGCAGCATTTACTGCAACGGCCATAGCGGAATACTTTAGGGATCAGGGAGCCAATGTAATGCTTATGATGGACTCTGTAACTAGATTTGCTATGGCGCAGAGGGAAGTGGGCTTGGCAGCGGGAGAACCACCAGTCACAAGAGGATATACACCTTCGGTTTTTGCTGTGTTACCTAAACTTTTGGAGAGGGCAGGAACATCTGCTAAAGGTTCAATAACCGGAATTTATACGGTTTTGGTTGATGGAGATGATTTGAATGAACCCATATCCGATGCCGTTCGCGGTATTTTAGACGGGCATATAGTACTGTCAAGAGATCTTGCTAACAGAAATCATTACCCTGCTATAGATGTAATGGCTAGCATAAGCAGACTTATGAATGACATTATTGACTTAGAACATCGAAAACTGGCGGGAAAGGTTAAGAACATCCTTTCGGTTTATAGAGAAGCCGAGGACCTAATAAATATCGGTGCATATGTAAAGGGAAGCAATCCTCAAATAGATGAGTCGATAAAATATATTAACAGGATAGAAAAGTTCCTGAAACAGGACATGGGGGAAAAAATGGAATACATCCAAACTTTGGATGCGTTGAAAAGAGTTTTTGAGGATGAAGAGTTATGAAAAAATTTCATTTTCAGCT